>JAYPMN010000080.1:0-7131 GCA_038129925.1 Flavobacteriaceae bacterium | reverse complement strand
TATACCCCTAAAACAGATGGGTTATTAAACTTCAGTCTCTTTCGAAAACTCACTCAACCAACCTATTTAATTAATGTTTCACGTGGATCTGTACAGGTGGAAAAAGACATCATAAAAGCCCTTGACGAAGGTATTTTATGTGGTGCTTTTTTAGATGTATTTGAACAAGAACCGCTTCCGAAAAACAGTCCCCTATGGACGCATCCTTCTGTACAAATTACACCGCATGTTGCGAGCTTAACCTATCCCAGAGAAAGCGTTCTTCAAATGTTGGATTGTTATAAACGGGTAGAAGATGGACTTCCACTTCTTCATGAAGTCGATCGAAAAAAAATGTACTAAGACAAGTCAATCGCACTGGCAATCTTTGCCATACCAAACCGAACAGGGTCGGTAACTGGAAGGTTCAGTTGTTTTTCTAAATCGGTTATATAATTTTGAGCTTCTACAGCTGAAAATGTGCTCGTATTTGCTGCTATCCCAACAACCTTTGCTTGAGGATATGTACCGAGGACACTACAAAGGGATTCATTTAATTGAATGAACTTCTTTAAATCTGGAATTTGAATATTCTCGGGGCTTCTAAGGCTCTGTTTATCTGCACGTAGACACAAAATAAGATGGGTGGGGCAGCTCCCCCTCATTAAAGGGAGGGTAGCTGTACTCCCTGGATGTAATAAGGATCCTTGTCCTTCTACAAGGATGATTTCTTTATCTTTTTGTTCCAGCACCACCTGTTCAACCGCACCGCAAGCATGGTCAACTTTAAAGGCATCAAGGGGTATCCCCTTACCGGTAACTGTAATTCCAATTTGACCTGTTGCAACAAAGCCAATATTGGCTTTTTGCTTTAGATAATGAGAATACAATTCTAAACCTGCAGTCATTTTCCCTACAGCCATATCTGTTCCCACAAAAAGAATTCTCTTGTTGTTAAGTTTAGCCGCTTGAGCTGTTGCAATTTTGGGTGTAAACTGTGGTACACGAACATCCCAAATCCATTGCTTATCTGGAAATGGAATTTTGGTTCCCCAGACGGGGTTCAATAAATCATGTAAACCGTTAACAATGCTTAACCCTGCATTTAATGCTTCTTCAATTACCTGATTCCAACTTTCTGGAATACGCCCACCAGAGGGAGCAATTCCAAGAATTAAAACCTCTGCTCCGAGTTTTATAGCCTCAGACAAATGGGCTAAAATTGGTGCCTTTTTATCAGTTACCATATAATCTTGGATCTGATTCCCTGCAAGTTTTTTATCAATAACTCCTACAATTGGATTGGGGAGATAACGCACCACCCCTGTACCCATTTTTCCGTAATCACTGTCTATATGACCTTCCATATAAACCGCTATTTTATGGGTTGGTTTAAGCATAAAATTCTTTGTTTAATTCAGCACCGTGACCAGGCTTGTCTGGGGGTAGTGTTACTCCATCTACCATAGGTGCCCCATGGCTTGGGTCAGGAGCAAGATTGTAATGAGAATCCAAATCTATATGGTCAATCCCTCCTGAAACAGCTGCAGCTGCAGCTATGGCTACAGAGGATTCGCTCATACACCCAATCATGGTTTTCAATCCATGAGCTCGAGCTGTTGCGATAATTCTCAAGGCTTCCGTAATGCCTCCACATTTCATCAATTTCATGTTTACCCCGTCTACATTAGCGGCAAAACGAGGTATGTTTTCAGCAAAGCGACAGGACTCGTCAACGTAAATAGGAAGTGGTCTGTCTCTGAACAAATATTTTAGATTGTCCTCCTCTCCCTCTTTTAAAGGCTGTTCTATGTAGTCTACTTTTCTGTCTGCTAACCACTGCATCATGTGCTGTGCCTCTGAAACATCCCAGCCACCATTGGCGTCTACCCTCAATTTTACATCATATACTTTTGTACTCTCTAAAACTTGATCAAACATTGCCTTATCTGCCTCCAGTCCTTCCGGCGATCCCAATTTTATCTTTAATGATTTTACAGTGGTACCATCAAGTAATAAGGGAACTCGTTCTTTTACCACCTCTGGTGGATTGATGCCTATGGTGACTGATGTTGGGGTGTGTGGTTTGGAAAAACCCAATAATTGGTAGAGCGGCAACCCTGCTTTTTTAGCCGTCCAATCCCAAAGAGCGGTGTCTAATGCAACATAAGCACATGGAGGAATTTGGTCAGCTCGTGCTCGGTCGTACAAGGATTGTATGGATTCTCCTTCTATTCCTTTTGAAATAAATGATTCGAGAATCTGTTGGACTACTGCCGCTGAACTGGCCCCCTCAGTACTTCCTGGAGCCGCTTCTCCCCAAGCAGTAATTCCTTCTTTCTCCAATTTTAAAAAAATATTTTCGGAGTCGTACCTCACCCCTCTACTTATCGCCAGAGGAAAACGCTTACCAAGTTTTACTTTAAAAAATGAAATCTTCATTAGGCCTTTATTTGACTTTTACAAATACGCTCTATTATATCTTTTTTGGATCCAATTCAACTAACTCCCCTACAAAAACTGTTTGAGTAAGATTATTAGTCTGTAGCGATAAAGTTTCAAATGGTTTGTGCGGAAAAAAGATCTCTGTCATTACGGTTTCTCCATTATCATAGAATAGTTCAATTGAAGTTTTGTCCAATATAAATTCTAGGCTGAGTTCATCCTCCATCCCAAAACGAGGAGCAAGTGAGAGTTTACAAGAAAAGTCCTCAGAAAAATTAACCACTCCTGACTTCCTTCGGTCTATAAAGAATTGTTTTTGATTGTGATCATAACCAAAAAGTAGCGCGTCTCCATCTTGGTTTTCAAGCACAAAAGTGTAAGTGTTTTCTTCTAAGTTTTTTAAATCAATCTTAATTTTTGCTGATGCAAGATTTATCTCTTTTTGATCTACTATTATTTTCCCTTCACCTATAGCAGTCTCTTTAATTTTTACTTTTTTTGAGGCTGCTTTTTCTGAATCCATATACATTGAAGACTTCAGCCTATACCCATTTGCTGTTTTAAAAAGTTCGAGTGTCCGTGCTAAAGTCATTGAACTACGCCATTTGAAGGTAGGTACTTTAGTCGCATATTGCCAATTGGACATCCACCCTAAAAAAAGAGGGTTTTCATTTTCGTCTTTCCAATTTGAAAAAGTCACCCCTGCGTAATTGTCTTTACCAAAATCCGCCCAAAAATGATGTGCGTTTTGCATATCCGTTTTAAAGTCGGGGTCAAGCGTAAAATTAGTTCCGTCAAAATCTCCGATAAAATACTGAGTAGCACTCCCACCATTGGGCCCTCCAGGATTGATGCTTACAAGGTGTACCCATTTGGTCTTATCACTCCCATTAACTTTTAGCTCAAATAAGTCTGGGCATTCCCAAACGCCCTTGTGATTCCCTACTCCCTTCCCAAAATTAGAAAGGAAAGTCCATTCAATTAAGTTTGGGGAACTAAAAAATTGGGTTTCTTGTCCTGCTGCAAGAGTCAAAATCCATTTTTTTTGACTGTCCATCCAAAAGACTTTAGGATCCCTAAAGTCACGTATCCCTGGATTCTGAATTACAGGATTGTTTTTATACTTTGTCCAAGTATAGCCCTCGTCTAAAGAATAGGCAATTCCTTGTGTTTGAAAATGTTCACTACCTGCTTCAGCAGCCTCAGCATCATGATTGGTATATATGGCCACTATCGGTGGATTTTCTAAACTCCCTAAACCGGAGGTGTTCTGGAAATCAACAACTGCACTTCCAGAAAATATAGTTCCTAAATCATCAGGAAATAAAGCTATAGGATGTTCTTGCCAATTGAGGAGGTCTTCGCTTGTAGCATGTCCCCAATGCATTGGTCCCCAAACGTTTGATTCTGGATGATGCTGAAAATAAAGATGAAAGGTTCCGTTCAAATAAAACATCCCGTTGGGGTCGTTCATCCAATTATCTTTTGGTGTAAAATGAAACCCTGGGCGGTATTTCTCTTCCTCTATTTCTGTTTTTGACATCTCTAATCTCAGTGCCCTTGAGCTGTTTGAACACGCATTAAATAAAATAATAATCGCTCCTGCAAATAAAACAAAATCTTGTCTTGTCCTCATCTAAAGTATTATTTTTTTTCAGTCAAGGTTTTGCTTAATTTTTCTAAAGAAACCCCTCTTGTTTCCGGCATCATATAGTGTACAAAAATCAATTGGAGAACCATAAATAAAGCAAAAATCAAAAAGACGACTCCTGCCCCTATACTGCCAAATAAGAGCGGGACAAAAGAGGGAATTATAGCCGCTAAAACCCAATGAACGCTTGTTCCAAATGATTGTCCTGCATTGCGCAAGTGATTAGGAAATATTTCAGATATAAAAACCCATATTATAGCTCCTTGACCTATTGCATGAGCTGCTATAAAAAGAAAAAGGAAAATTGGAATAAGCAATCCTCCCCATTGAAAAAAGAAGGCACAGGATACCAAACTAAGAGAAATAATATATCCAATAGATCCAATATACATCAACTGTCTTCTTCCTAACTTATCGATTAAAGAAATTCCTATAAATGTGAAAATTAAATTGGTAACCCCAATTCCAATACTACTTAATAGAGAAGTACTTTCGCCTAATCCTCCTTCCTCAAATATTCTTGGTGCGTAATACAAAAAAGCATTAATCCCAGAGAGTTGGTTGAAAAAGGCAACTAAAAAAGCCAATTGTAGTGGAAAACGATATTTGGGCTGAAAAATGGTTTCATTGTTGTTTTCCTTTGAATTGTCCTCATTCATTTCCAAAACTAGATTATCAAAAGAGCCATCAGGGTCAAGCTGACTGTAAATCTCTTTGGCTTCATCCAATCTGTTTTTAGTAATTAGCCATCGCGGACTTTTTGGAATTCCTAAACAAAGGAGTGTATAGATAATGGCTGGGAAGGCTTCTACCCCCATCATCCAGCGCCAATCGTTATCACCTACCCCACTTAAGAGATAGTTGGATATAAATGCCAATAAAATTCCTGAAACTAAACTAAACTGATATAGTCCAACTAAACGACCTCTTTGTTTTGCTGGCGCGATCTCGGAGATATAAGCGGGCGCAGCAATTGTAGAAATTCCAACTCCTAATCCTCCAATAAAACGGAATACTGCAAAAGTAATGGGGTCATTTGCAAAGGCAGATCCTACAGCTGAAAGCGTGTATAAAATTCCTATGCCAAATAATGTTTGTTTTCGCCCAAAGCGCTGGGTAGGAAACCCTCCAAAAATTGCACCAGCAACGGTTCCCCAAAGTGCCATCGCCATGACTACTGCTCCGTGAAATCCATCTGACGAATCCCATAAAGTTTGTAGTTTTTTGTCTGCCCCTGAAATTACTACAGTATCAAATCCAAAAAGAAGGCCCGCTAAAGCTGCAACCAGAGACCAATAAAAAACTTGTTTCATCTTCGTTTTGTAAAATTTTGTTAGTGTTTAAACTTCTTAAAAATAAGAGAATTATAAACAAAGAAGCTTTATTCTATACATTATTTACACGTTCTACTTTTTCGAATTAATTGGATTGGGTTAAAGTATGTATCTTTAAATAAAATCCATTTTTATGAAGTCTTTTAATCGTTTGATTGGTTTTATCGTCTTTTCTTTGGTCTTTTTGAGCTGTAAGGATATATCAAGCCTTTCCAAGGAAACCAAGCCAAAAATAGCAATTGCTGGTCTTGCAATTGAGTCAAGTACTTTTTCTCCGGCTACATCGGATGCTTCTGCTTTTTTAGCCCGGCAAGGAACAGACGTCTTTGAATATTACCCCTTTTTGACTGAAACTAGCCCTCAACGCAAAGCGGCAAAGTGGATTCCTACTCTTCGAGGGCATGCCCTCCCAGGGGGTATAGTTACCCGTAAAGCCTATGACTCTCTAGTAAATATTACCCTCAATCTTCTAGAAAAAAACATGCCTTACGATGGCTTATTTTTTGATATTCATGGTGCTATGAGCGTCCAAGGTATTGACGATCCTGAGGGAGACTTTATCCAAAAAATCAGGGCGTTAATCGGTTCTAAGACCTTGATTTCAACCTCTATGGATTTGCATGGAAACGTCTCTAAACGCCTAGCTGAACACAGTGATCTGATTACCTGCTATCGTATGGCGCCTCATGAAGATGCTTTAGAATCAAAACAGCGTGCTGTGGACAATCTTTTAGACCGATTGAAATCAGGAAAAGGTAAGCCCAAATACAAAGCCTGGATTCCCGTTCCCATTTTACTGCCAGGAGAAAAAACAAGTACTCGGATTGAACCTGGTAAAAGTCTATATGCCAAAGTTCAGCCCCTAACCGAAAAGGAAGGCGTTATTGATGCTGCTATATGGATTGGTTACGCTTGGGCTGATGAGCCAAGAAATCATGCAGTAGTCATGGTTACTGGTGACGACCAAAAGGCCGTAAGCGAAAGTGCTGAATTATTAGCAAATCATTTCTGGGAAGTTCGCAACGAGTTTGATTTTGTGGCACCAACTGCAACTCTTGAAAAAAGTCTTGCTCTAGCATTAAAGTCGGATAAAAAACCATTCGTAATCAGTGATATGGGTGATAACCCAACGGCTGGTGGTGCAGGTGATGTGACATGGACACTTCGAGAATTATTGAATCGCCCTGAATTTAAAACAAAAAATGGCCCCTCACTTATTTACGCCTCTATTCCTGGACCTGAAATGATTCAGGCTGCTTTAGACTCAGGAGTTGGAGGAAAAGTAAAAGCCTTAGTAGGTGCGGCAGTAGACGATCGTTTTGCACCTCCCATTCTCTTAGAAGGTGTTGTTGAATCAATTTACAAAGGCGATATTCATGCTGAAGTAGAAGTCGTTGTCAGAGTTGGAAGTATCCGGGTGATTGTGACCAAAAAAAGAAAACCATATCATCGAGAAAAGGACTTTACACAATTGGGATTAGACCCTAGATCCAGTGATGTTTTAGTGGTTAAAATAGGCTATCTTGTTCCTGAACTCTACGATCTTAGAGGGGATTGGATTATGGCCCTCACCCCAGGAGGTGTAGATCAAGACATAGAACGATTAAATTATAAGAGAGTTCAGCGACCCTTATTCCCCCTGGATAAAGAGATATCTTCTGTAAACTTAAGTACTCGATGGATTTCATCTTCAGATGCTCTTGCGGACTAATTGCTAAAATT
>JAYPMN010000079.1:0-7140 GCA_038129925.1 Flavobacteriaceae bacterium | reverse complement strand
GAGAATAAGTTATTAGCGTATAAATTAAGTTTTACGACTGTAGCTCAAGCAGTCGCAAAGGCTAATATTATAGTTACTGGTGGTCGTTTAAAAACAGCAGCTGAAGAGTTTTTAATTCGTGCGAATAACAAATCCTATTATGCAGACGAACTGAATCAAATAGTAGTTGCTTCTCAACCAGACGGAACGCTTATCCATTTGGGCGATGTTGCTGAGGTCAGGGATCGTTTTTCGGAGACTCCGAATGCCTCTTTCATTAATGGAAATTTAGCAGTTAACATAAGAATAAGTTCCACCAACACAGAGGATTTATTATCGACTGCAGACAAGATCAAAGCTTATATCAAAACTTTTAATGCAGGTCGTGATAATTTACAGATTGAAATTTTAAACGATCAATCTATACTTCTCAAACAACGCACTAACTTACTTGTAGAGAATGCTTTACAAGGGATGCTTTTAGTCTTGATTTTCCTTTCATTATTTCTCAACACACGTTTAGCATTTTGGGTGGCTTTTGGTTTGCCAATAGCATTTTTAGGGATGTTTATTTTCGCGCCAATTTTCAATGTGACGATTAATATTCTCTCGTTATTTGGAATGATTATCGTGATAGGAATACTTGTTGATGACGGTATTGTTATTGCGGAAAATATATATCAACATTACGAAAGAGGGAAAAGCCCATTTCGCGCAGCTCTTGACGGTGTTTTGGAAGTAATCCCACCTGTAGTATCTGCAATTATAACTACGGTATTGGCTTTTTCATTATTTCTTTTTTTAGACAGTAGGATTGGGGAGTTCTTTGGGGAGGTGTCAATCGTCGTCATTTTGACCTTGGTAGTTTCATTGGTTGAGGCACTTATAATCTTACCGGCCCACTTGGCTCATTCAAAAGCGCTCTCACAGCAAAGAAAGGAACCCAAAACCTTAATTGCAAAGTCCTTTGCTCAACTCAGAGTAATCAACGAATTTGGAGACCGCATGATGCAATATATGCGCAATAAAATTTATGCACCAGTATTTGAATTTACCTTAAAAAATAGACTCCTTACCATGTCGTTGTTTTTAGCAGCCCTTATCCTTACCATTGGCTCGATTGGAGGTGGAGTAGTACGGACTTCTTTTTTTCCCAGTATTGCGAGTGATCGGGTACAGGTTACTCTTACCATGCCCAATGGGACGAATGAAAAAACAACAGACTCAATCATCAGCTTAATTGAAGAAAAGTCTAAAATTGTAGAACAGGAACTCAATGAAAAGTATTTGTCTGAAAGTGGAAAAACTCTTTTTGTAAATAGAATTAAAACATTGGGTAACGGTTCTTCTAGGGCGAGTTTGACTTTAAATATGCTACCAGGAGAAGAACGACCTGACATCATCCGTGCAAATATGGTTTCGTCTCGCTTAGCCGAATTAGTTGGGCCAGTTATTGGTGCTGAAAGTCTTGTTTTTGGGTCGGGGAATAACTTTGGGGGTAGTCCAGTTTCAGTTTCTCTACTTTCTAATAATATAGAAGAGCTCAAAGCTGCAAAAACTGAGCTTAAGCAAATTTTACTTTCGAATGACCTGCTTAAGGATGTCACTGATAATGACCCTGCAGGAATTAAAGAAATCACCATCCAATTAAAAGATAACGGCTATGCTTTAGGTCTTGATTTGCAGTACATCATCGGTCAGGTTCGTTCTGGATTTTTTGGTGTTCAAGCGCAGCGTTTTCAGCGAGGTCAGGATGAGATCAGAGTTTGGGTGCGTTATAAAAAAGAGGATCGTTCGTCCATAACCCAATTAGAGGATATGAAAATTAGTTTGCCAAACGGAGAGCGAGTACCCCTTAAAGAAGTTGCTAATTATACCGTGGAACGTGGAGAGGTTCTCATTAACCACCTAGACGGAAGAAGAGAAATTCAGGTTTCAGCAGATTTAAAAAATCCACAGGATACTTCTGCTACAGATATAATGCTTGATCTTCAGCAAAACATTATACCACAGATTCAAGCGAAGTATCCTACAATTAGTCCATCCTATGAAGGTCAAAATAGAGAGGCCTCAAAATTATCAGCTTCTTTGGCATCCGCAGGAATTCCCATTTTAATACTGATTTACATGACAATTGCATTTACATTCAGAAGTTTTTCTCAACCAGTACTCCTGATTTTACTAGTTCCTTTAAGTATTACTGGTGTTGCTTGGGGTCATTGGATTCACAATTTCCCACTTAATATTCTCTCCATTCTTGGAATTATTGCATTGATTGGTATTATGGTAAATGATGGACTTGTATTGATTGGAAGGTTCAATAATAACTTGAGGCAAGGAATGTCATTTGATAATGCATTAATCAATGCTGGAAAATCTCGATTTAGAGCTATATTTTTAACCTCTGTGACTACAGTTGCAGGGTTAGCACCCTTATTATTGGAAAAAAGTAGGCAAGCCCAATTTTTAAAACCCATGGCGATTTCAGTCTCCTATGGTATAGCATTTGCAACCCTACTTACACTTATAGTTCTTCCAATATTTTTATCCTTTAGCAATCAAATAAAAGTTTATTTCAAGTGGCTCAGTTCAGGTGATTTCCCAAGTAAAGAGGCAGTAGAACGAGCCTTAACTGAACTTAAAGATGAGAAAAAAATGAACCAAATAGAAGAACCTAATACTCAAGAATCATGAAGTATATTCAATTCATACTTATTCTTTCAGTATTAAGTCTTACAGATATTCGAGCCCAGCAATTGCTTTCAAAAGAAGCAGCTTTAAGGCTGACTTTAGAAAATAATTTTGGGATACAAATGACTCGGAATATCAATAAGATTAATGAAAATAACAGTGAACTTCTCAACTCGGGCTTTCTTCCAAATGTTGCGCTCTCTGGTGGGGGTAACTTTACAGCTTCGGGATCAGAAATTTCATTTCCTGGGCAGTTTTTAGAGGATGGTAGTCCTAGACCAAATGTAAACTTTAATGACCAAGAAGCCAAGCGATACAACGCAGGGGTAAATCTTAACTACATACTTTTTGATGGTTTAGGGAGAAAGTATACTTATAAAAGATTGAAAGAGCAATATGCGTTGAGTGAGCTTCAGTTACGAGAAACAATCGAACAAACTATTTTGCAGCTCTTTAGTGTATATTTTGAAGTCGCACGTTTAACAGAAACAACAGCAAATTTTAAACAGACCCTTGTTGTTTCAAAACAACGACAACAGCGTGCCGAAACTGCATTTGCTTTTGGTCAGATTAATAAGTTAGCTGTCCTTAATGCACAGGTCGATGTTACCAATGATAGTATTAATTTATTACAAGCGAATCAGCAATTAGATAATGCAAAGCGTGGTTTAAATCTTATTATTAATCAGCCAATAGAGACTGAACTAGCAGTAGAAACTAACTTGTATTTTATTCCAGAGATTCAAATTGAACAGTGGTTGCAAACTGCAACACAATTTAATGTGAGTCTGTTACAACAGCAAAGTAATAGTCAAATTAACGCCTATGATGTAAAGGTTAGCCAGTCAGGATATTTACCTACCTTGGGCTTAAATGGTTCCTACGGATGGAACTTAAATCAAAGCCCTGCCTCTGCCTTTTTCCCAGGAACAAACAACACCACACTTTCACTTGGTCTTGGGGCAACTCTAAGCTGGAATTTATTTGATGGAGGGCGAACCATTACTCAAGTAAAAAATGCAAAAATTGCATTGGAAAACCAGAGAATTCAAGAAGAAGAAACTAAACTTACCTTTGAACGAAACTTGAGAAACGCCCAACAGAGCTATCAAAATGCAGTTAAAATTTATACCATTCAGAGTAAGCAGGTGGAAACCGGAACCTACAATTTCGAGCGTTCCCAAGCGCAATATAGATTAGGATCAATTACGGCTATTGAATTTAGACAAGCACAAATTAATTTACGAAATGCACAGTTGCAAAGAGCCGCTGCAAAATACCAGGCCAAATTGGCAGAATTAAATTTGATTCAACTCAGTGGGCAATTGTTGAATGTAGAGCTTTAAAAATTAACTCTGTATTCATGTTGGTTTAGGTGGTGATCCAATATTTTTTTGTTTTTTTATAGACATCCTTACCATTAGAGATTATTAAATCTATTGAAACATCCTTGGTCATTTCAAAAAAGTGTGTAGAAACCTCATTAAAATCACGATCTAAGTTTCTGTTACTCCACATGGTCATTTCATAAAGTACAGCATTAAGATCTAAGCCTTTATCTTTAAGGTAATAGTGTTTTACCTTGTGGTTGTTTTTGTCATTGATAAATCCAATAAAACCATTTTCTAGGAGTTTTTTTTGTCGGTCAGATAAAATGTTAGTAGAAATTTTCTCATCTCCTTCATTAATCATTTGCGAAAAGATATTTTTATAAAGAAACAAGTCACGGATCACAATCAAAGACCATTTATCTCCGATTAAATCTAAAAGATTGGTCATCGGACATTTAGATCTAAATTTTTCAGTCACGAAAATCTTTTAAGTTAACCTGACTTAGATAAATAGATTTTTATCGGTAAAAATGGGGGTGAAAATTTATTCATTAAATGTAAATAATTTTTGCAGACTCAAAAACAAATAGGTCTGGGGAGTAAAGAATTTAAGTGTTTATTTTTACTTTTGTAATGAATTTAAATATACTCATATGGCCTTTGATATAGAAATGATCAAGCAAGTTTATAGCCGCCTTCCAGGCCGCGTTGAAGCTGCTAGAAAATTGACGGGTAAACCACTCACAGCTTCAGAAAAAATCTTGTACTCTCATTTATGGGAAACCCAAGTCGATAAGGCATTTCAAAGAGGTGTAGATTATGTAGACTTTACTCCAGATAGAATAGCATGTCAAGATGCTACAGCCCAAATGGCTTTGTTGCAGTTTATGCAATCTGGAAAGAATAAAGTAGCAGTACCTACTACAGTTCACTGTGATCATTTGATTCAGGCGAAAGAAGGTGCCGATAAGGATTTAAAATCCGCCAACACCACTTCTGCAGAAGTTTTTAACTTTCTAGAATCTGTGTCAAATAAATACGGCATTGGATTTTGGAAGCCAGGTGCAGGAATTATCCATCAAGTGGTTCTTGAAAACTACGCTTTCCCTGGAGGGATGATGATCGGAACAGATTCTCATACCGTTAATGCTGGAGGCCTGGGGATGGTTGCAATCGGTGTAGGTGGTGCAGATGCTGTAGATGTAATGGCTGATATGGCTTGGGAACTAAAATTCCCTAAGCTGATAGGAGTGAAGTTGACAGGAAAACTAAACGGATGGACGGCCCCAAAAGACGTTATCCTAAAAGTTGCGGGGATCCTTACTGTTAAGGGTGGAACAGGAGCTATTATTGAATATTTTGGTGAAGGTGCAGAGTCCATGTCCTGTACTGGAAAAGGTACCATTTGTAATATGGGTGCTGAAGTAGGAGCAACTACTTCTACTTTTGGGTATGACGAATCAATGGAACGCTACCTCAGAGCCACTAGTAGAGATGATGTGGCAGATGCAGCCAACCAGGTTAAAGAACAACTTACTGCGGATCCTGAAGTTTACGCAAACCCAGAGCTTTATTTCGACGAGTTGATAGAAATAGATCTGGACAGCTTGACTCCTCACGTTAACGGACCTTTTACTCCAGATTTAGCTACTCCAGTTGCAGAAATGAAAGAGGTAGCTAAAACAAACGGCTGGCCTTTGCAAGTAGAATGGGGACTGATTGGTTCATGTACCAACTCTTCTTATGAAGATTTGTCAAGAGCCGCTTCTATCGCCAAACAAGCAGTGGATAAAAAACTTACAACTAAAGCCGAATTTGGGATTAATCCTGGTTCAGAGCAAGTGCGTTATACAGCAGATCGTGACGGTTTACTTTCTATTTTCGAAGATTTAAATGCTAAAATTTTCACCAATGCCTGTGGCCCCTGTATAGGTCAATGGGCAAGAGAAGGTGCTGATAAACAAGAAGCCAATTCAATCATTCATTCTTTTAATCGTAATTTCTCTAAACGAGCAGATGGCAATCCAAATACACATGCATTTGTAGCTTCTCCAGAAATGGTTGCAGCTGTTGCAATTTCTGGACGATTGGATTTTAACCCCATAACGGATAGTTTGATCAATGAGGAAGGAGTAGAGGTTACATTGGATCCTCCTGTTGGATTGGAACTTCCCACTCAAGGATTTGATGTTGAGGACAATGGCTACCTAGCTCCGGTTGAAGACAGCTCGGGAGTTGAAGTGATTGTAAAACCAGACTCTGAACGCTTACAGTTATTAACTCCATTTGCTCCATGGGACGGTCAAAATTTGATGGGGGTAAAGTTGTTAATCAAAGCCCATGGTAAATGTACCACAGACCATATATCCATGGCAGGCCCATGGTTACGTTTTCGAGGTCATTTAGATAATATCTCCAACAACTGTTTGATCGGTGCGGTCAATGCATTTAATCAAAAAACTAATTTTGTTAAAAATCAATTGACTGGAGAATACGGTGGAGTGCCAGACGTTCAAAGACAATACAAAGCAGCTGGAATTGAAACGGTTGTTGTGGGTGACCACAATTACGGAGAGGGTTCCTCTAGAGAACACGCTGCTATGGAACCAAGGCATTTAGGCGTAAAAGTAGTTCTCGTAAAATCTTTTGCTCGAATTCATGAGACCAACTTGAAAAAGCAAGGAATGTTAGGAATTACTTTTGCAAATGAAGCAGATTACGATTTGATTCAAGAAGACGACACTTTCAACTTCGTTGACTTGGCTGAATTTGCCGCAGGTAAGTCGTTAACTATTGAGATTGTCCATGCAGACGGAACTACTGATACAATAATTGCTAATCACACTTATAACGAGCAGCAAATAGAATGGTTTAAAGAAGGCTCAGCCTTGAATTTGATAAAAAAGCAAAACGCCAACTAGACCCAATCACTTCTGACTAGAAAAAAAGACCCGCAATTGTGGGTCTTTTTATAAACTTAACCAATAAGTTAACTTGAGATTAATCGAACGAAAAACAGGACCGAATTCACGGGTGTAATAATTGTCATTATAGACTAGGTACAGATCTGAAAGCTGCGCAAAGCGCCATTGTAATCTAGAGTTTATACCCAAATTATCCGATTGATTGCTGTATTGGA
>JAYPMN010000078.1:0-7141 GCA_038129925.1 Flavobacteriaceae bacterium | reverse complement strand
GCTGAAATTGAGAATGAAATTCAGAAATAACGGGTACAACGCTTACACTAGCTGCACTCGCAAACCCATTGTAATTGGCGTAAAAGGGTTCAGGGATAATAATTTCATCACCAGCATCGCATATTACATTCAAGGCAAAAGTAAGTGCCTCACTTGCTCCTGTGGTAACTATAATGTCATCTGGTACTAATGAAATATGGTGCTTACTGTAATAATCGACCAATTTCTTCCGATAAGCTAAAGTTCCTTGAGAAGGACCATAAGGGAGCAATTCTAAATTTGAGCTTGTAACTGCATTGATGGCTTCCCTTGGTGCAGCGATATCCGGTTGACCAATATTGAGGTGTAACACTTCAACCCCTTTAGCTTTTGCCTTCTCAGAAAAGACTACTAGCTTTCGGATTGGTGAAGTGGGGAGTTGAATTCCTTTTCGGGATAGTTGTGGCATGACTCTAATAAAGGTGCAAAAATGCAAAAATATGAGGTTTTTCTGTGCCTACACCTGCTAAATTTTTAATCTATGAGTAGAATTTATGAGAATTCAGCTAAGAAAATGACATTTTACTGCTTGGGAAGTACTATTCCTTTGAGTTTTAAAGCAATAATTGGATTGTCTTCCTGATTGGTAGATACAGTGATTGTCTTTCTAAAAGGGCCTACTCGTTTGGTATCGTAGCGTACAACTATTTCACTACGTTCTCCAGGGGCTATAGGACCTTCTGGTTTTTTTGGGATGGTACAACCACAACTGGACTTGACATTGGTGATGATCAAATCTGCATCACCAGTGTTTGTAAAGCTAAACACGCGTTCTCCATCACTTCCATTTTCGATAGTTCCGTAATCAATGCTTGTAGAATCAAATTTGATTTGAGGAAATTTTTGCTGCGCGTAAAGGGATACATTAAAAAGGATAAGGATCAGATTGAGATAATTTGTTGTTTTCATAAAACGATTTTAATGTTTAAAATTAAATTTTTCTTTATTCAAAGAGTCATTATGTTTATAACATTAGTGTTGCTACTTTTGTACAACAAAAACTAGACCAAAATTTCACATGGAGATTCCTTCCAAATTTGATTCTAAAGGGATAGAAAGTAAATGGTATGCCTATTGGCAAGAGAACAACTTTTTTAAATCGATCCCAGACGACCGAGAACCCTATACTATCGTAATTCCTCCTCCCAATGTCACAGGGGTACTGCATATGGGTCATATGTTAAACAACTCCCTCCAGGATATCATCATTCGTAGAGCAAGAATGATGGGCTATAACGCTTGCTGGGTTCCAGGTACAGATCATGCCTCTATTGCTACTGAAGCCAAGGTGGTTGCCAAACTAAAAGCCGATGGAATTGAAAAAAGTGAACTGACACGAGAGGAATTTCTAGCCCATGCTTGGAATTGGACCAAAGAGTATGGTGGAGTTATTTTAGAACAGTTAAAGAAACTGGGGTGCAGCTGTGATTGGGACCGGACCAAATTTACTTTAGATACTGAAATGACCGAATCAGTGCTTCAAGTTTTTGAAAAGTTACACGATCAAGGTTGTATATATAGAGGCTTTCGAATGGTCAACTGGGACCCTGAAGCCCAAACAACCCTTTCCGATGAGGAAGTGCTCTATGAAGAAAAGAACGGTAACCTTTATCATATTGCATATCAAGTTGAAGGCAGTGATGAGCGCGTCATTATCGCTACTACACGACCAGAAACTTTGCTTGGCGACACTGCTGTTTGTATCCATCCAGAAGATGAGCGTTATCAGCATTTAAAAGGAAAGAAAGTTCATGTACCACTGACGGATCGAGTGGTACCCATTATAGAGGATGATTATGTCGCTATGGACTTTGGAACGGGTTGTCTAAAAGTAACTCCTGCTCATGATAAAAATGACAAACTTTTAGGCGAAAAACACCAACTCGAGGTCATTGATATATTCAATGCTGATGGAACCCTTAATGAGCATGGTGGTAGATATCAATCGATGGACCGATTTAAAGTTCGTAAACTTATTGCTAAGGATTTAGAGGCTCAGCAGTTATTGATAAAAACAGAGCCCTACACCCATAAGGTTGGGGTTTCAGAACGAACAAAGGCTGTGATCGAACCTCGCCTTTCGGACCAATGGTTCCTGAAAATGGAAAGATTAGCAAAACCAGCAATTGATGCTGTTTTGAAATCAAATGATATCCAGCTTCTTCCAGAAAAATTTAAAAATACTTACCGACATTGGATGGAAAATATTCGTGATTGGAATATTTCTAGACAGTTGTGGTGGGGTCAGCGTATTCCTGTCTATTACTTCGGAAAAGGGAAAGAAGACTATGTGGTTGCTCAAAATGAAAATCTTGCATTAGAGAAAGCACGATTGAAAAGTGGGAATGATGGTTTAGAACTGAAAGACTTATGTCAAGACGAAGATGTATTAGACACTTGGTTTTCTTCCTGGCTATGGCCAATATCTGTTTTTGATGGGATTCGAAACCCTGATAATAAGGAGATTGAATATTACTACCCTACTCAAGATTTGGTAACCGGCCCGGATATTTTATTCTTTTGGGTTGCTCGAATGATCATATCAGGCTATGCGTTCCGTGACGAAAAACCCTTTTCTAAGGTTTATCTTACAGGACTTGTAAGAGATAAAAAAGGACGTAAAATGTCCAAACAGTTGGGAAATTCTCCAGACGCATTAAAGCTAATTGATGACTACGGTGCGGATGCGGTTCGAGTGGGATTGATGCTCAGTTCAGCTGCAGGAAATGATCTGCTTTTTGATGAAACGCTCTGCCAACAAGGGAAAAACTTTGCCAATAAAATCTGGAACGCCTACCGATTGATTGAGGGTTGGGAAATTAAAGAGGACTTGCAGCAGCCAGAAGTTGCCAATGAAGCACTTCAATGGTATGCAAATCATTTTGAAAAAACACTGGCATGGGTTGATGAAAATTTTGAAAAATATAGAATTTCAGATGCCTTAATGTCCATCTATAAGTTACTTTGGGATGATTTCTGCTCTTGGTTGTTAGAGTTGGTTAAGCCAGACTACGGTCAGCCTATAGATCAGCAAACTTATACTGATATTATTGCCCTATTTGAGAAAAACCTAAGAATACTGCATCCTTTTATGCCCTTTCTTACGGAGGAATTATGGCATTTTATCAAGGATCGTAAAACCGATGAGGCGCTCACAATCTCTGCCTGGCCTCAGACTCAAAAGTTTGATCAAAAACTCATAGCTGATTTTAAATTGGCACAGCAAATTATAGTCGGAATACGCAACTTTAGAAATGAAAAAAATATTTCTCATAAAGAAAGCATCAGTCTATACATCAATACAGAGGCAACAGACTTTAGTTTTGAATCCAGTATTGTAAAATTGGGCGGACTAACAGCGATCAACTTTACTTGTCAACCAGATGAATTGGTGGGAGGGAGTTTTAGAATAAATAATTTGGAACTTTTTATTCCTACGGACGCAGCTGAAGACACTGAAGCTGAAAAGGAAAAATTAACTTTAGAGCTCAACTATACACGAGGCTTTTTGGCTTCGGTAGAAAAGAAGTTGTCTAACGAGCGTTTTGTAGCCAATGCACCTGAAAAAGTAATTGCCTTAGAGCGTAAAAAAGCCGCAGATGCTAGAGAAAAAATAGTACTTCTGGAAAAGAATTTAGCATTGCTTTAAAGTAAGTGAGCAATAGTTTGGACACCTCCTTTAACCATATCGTTTACTTTTACGTCTAGTGGAGTATCAAGGGGTAAAAACAGATCTACTCGAGAGCCAAATTTGATGAATCCAGCATCCTCACCTTGAGTGACCTGAGTTCCTTCTTCTGCGTAATTGACTATCCTTCTCGCTACCGCTCCTGCAATTTGACGGTAAAGTACTTCTCCAAAGGTTTTGTTTTCCAAAACAATGGTGGTTCGTTCGTTGAGTTCGGATGATTTGGGATGCCAAGCCACTAAATATTTTCCTGGGTGGTATTTGCTAAAGTTTACTACTCCGCTCATGGTATAGCGAGTTACGTGAACATTCAACGGTGACATAAAAATGGAAACTTGCAATCGTTTGTCTTTAAAATATTCCTTTTCATAAACTTCCTCCACTATTACAACTTTACCGTCGACTGGTGCGATGAGGTGGTTGTCGTTTTTAGGCGTAACCCGTTTTGGGTTTCTAAAAAACTGCAGTACTAGGAACAATAGAATTAAGGATGCTACTTGAACTAGCATTTTAGCCCATTCTACTGAGATTTTATATTCAGCCAATAGTGCAATAAGCGCTGTAATAATAAAGGTATTTATGATAATTCGGTGCCCTTCTTTATGAAACATATTCCGATATTTTAAAAACAAGACAAACAAAGGGAGCAGTATAAAGTACACTGTCCATACGATCAAAAAAGCCACCGTGTCCGGGGATCAGCGAACCACTGTCTTTGACTTGGGCTTCTCTTTTAAATTTAGATTGTATAAGGTCACCTATAGTTGCAGTAAGTACAATAACAATTGCGAGTAAAGGGAAGATCCATTTTTCTAATCCAGTATCGAACAGCATCAATAGAATGCTAATTGCCAAACAGCTCAAGCCTCCACCCCAAAAACCTTCCCAAGTTTTCTTGGGTGAAATTGAAGGAAAGAGTAATGTTTTTCCCCAACGTTTTCCAAAGGTATAGGCAAAACTATTATTTGTCCAAATTAGTACGAACATGATAAGAGTAATCAGGCTTTTTCCGGTACTAGATAGTGTAGTAGTGGCCAAGATAAAATAGGCAGAACCAATAAGGTAAAAGAAAGTAAGTCCGCTTCTTTGAAAAGGAGCTGAAGGATAGTTTATATTCTTAAAGAGGCAGTATGCTAGATACAAACACGTCAGTAGTGATAAAATTAAAAGACCGTGATGTAAAGTGGGATGCACATTTTGATAATAAAACTGATAGGTCAGTAATCCAAAAAGTAAAAAAGACACAGGGCTTTTATGATTTATAAGCTTTTGAAACTCAACGAGAGCCAAAGTTGAAAAGACAAATAGTACCACTAAAAATGACAGCTGAGACCAGCAAGCCGAAAACACAATCAGAGCCACGTAAAGTAAGCCAGAAATAGTCCTAACGAGCAGTTCTCTCATACCTATTTATTTTCATTTTGTACAGAAAATGGAACCAAGAGTTGAGTTTTGAAAAATATGGGTGATTTGAAATGGTAAGCATAAATTCACTTTTCTTCTAAAAGCAAATATATACTTTTTGAAGTAGTGCTAGACGTAGTAACTGCTTTCTCGGCTTCTTCGGGATCAGATTTAATCTTAAGAGTGGTGATATTTGTTGGAATGGTCTTGGGGTATTTGTTCTTTAGAAGGGTCATACCTTGGCTGACGTCCCTTACCAATTGATCCATACGAGCTTTTACAATAATCGTTTCAGGCAGATCGGAAAGTTTAAAATGTCTGATCTGATTTTCACTCAATAAAATTTTTCCTGTATTAGAAATAAGGTATTCACAATCAATTAATGCCGCCTTGTAGGCTTTAAGATTTCCAGAAGTTACATTTACATAGCTGGTGGAAAATAAGTCTGAGTTTGTTTGATTTAAGCTGAGGATCTGTTGGGATTCCCAATTGTTTTCCACACAAATTTCTTTAAAATTAATCAGCAGTATATCTTTGGATTCGATGTAAAGAAACCGCCCTCCTTTACGGGTAAAATTTTTAGCAAATCCGATGTCTAATGGGTCTTCCTCAGTAGGTAAAAAAGGGCTCTTTTTGGGCTTTTGCGTTTTGCTTTTACCAAAAAACTTGTACCAAATTCCCATAGTGTTTCAATCACTTAGCATCCTTAATCTCTTCGATTTTTTCTTCGTTAGACTTGTAGGGCCTTTTGCCCAAAATATTTTCTAAATCGTCTTTAAAAATAACTTCTTTTTCTAAAAGTCGATCTGCTAATTGAATTAATTTGTCTTTTGAAGTTGCCAGTAAAGAGATTGCTCTCTCATATTGTTTTTCGATTATTTCAGATATTTCGTGGTCGATTTTACGAGCTGTTTCCTCAGAATATGGCTTGGTAAAGTTGTATTCTGATTGTCCACTGGAGTCGTAATAGGTAATATTACCAAGTGTATCATTCAGCCCATATACGGAGACCATGGCTCTTGCTTGGCGGGTTACTTTCTCTAAGTCACTAAGCGCACCAGTTGAAATCTTGTCGAACATGACTTTTTCAGCTGCTCTTCCGCCAAGTGCTGCACACATTTCATCAAGCATTTGCTCTGTTCTTACAATTTGTCTTTCTTCAGGCAAATACCATGCAGCTCCAAGGGACTGCCCTCTAGGCACGATGGTTACCTTAACTAAAGGGGCAGCGTGTTCGAGTAACCAACTGACGATAGCGTGGCCAGCTTCGTGGAAAGCAATAGTTTTCTTTTCTTCAGGAGTAATAATTTTGTTCTTTTTTTCTAATCCTCCGATGATACGGTCTACAGCATCTAAGAAATCTTGTTTACCAACGGATTTTTTATTTTTTCTAGCAGCGATCAATGCAGCTTCGTTACACACATTGGCTATATCTGCACCGGAAAACCCTGGAGTTTGTTTGGCTAGAAAATCTATATCTAAGGTTTTAATTACTTTGATTGGCTCCAAATGGACCTTAAAAATTTCTTTGCGCTCGTTTAAGTCGGGTAGGTCAACATAAATTTGGCGATCGAATCGACCTGCACGCATTAGCGCTTTGTCTAGTACATCTGCTCTGTTGGTGGCAGCTATGACAATGACATTGGTGTCCGTACCAAACCCGTCCATTTCAGTAAGCAGTTGGTTAAGGGTGTTTTCCCTTTCATCATTTGAACCTGTGATATTGCTTTTCCCTCTCGCTCGTCCTATGGCATCAATTTCATCAATAAAAATGATGGACGGTGACTTATCTTTAGCTTGTTTGAATAAGTCTCTTACTCTTGAGGCACCTACTCCTACAAACATTTCTACGAAGTCAGATCCAGATAGAGAGAAAAAGGGCACTTTTGCTTCGCCTGCAACAGCCTTAGCTAAGAGTGTCTTTCCTGTCCCTGGAGAGCCTACAAGCAGTGCTCCTTTGGGAATTTTACCCCCCAAAACAGTATATTTTTTTGGATTTTTAAGAAAATC
>JAYPMN010000077.1:0-7207 GCA_038129925.1 Flavobacteriaceae bacterium | reverse complement strand
GCTTTATAAGGCATGATTACATAAGCGAAAAAGGTATAAATCCATATAAAAGGAAGTATAGTTTGTGTCAATTTTCCCAAAAACATAAGGATTCTAGACTGTAGGTTCAGATTAATTATAGCACCTCCCAAACCAATTTTTTCAATTCGATCTGGATGAGAGTGAACCATTTTCTGAATGAGTATACTCCCCAAGGATATCCCAACAAAATGTGATCTTTCTATTTTACGGTGATCTAATACCTCAACTAGATCGGAAATAATCAAATCAAATGAATAGACCAATTCGTGTGGAGAATCAGTCGATTTTCCGTGTCCTCTAAGGTCGATCAATAAAACATTAAAGTACGTCTTAAAAAATCGAACTTGATTGAACCAAATAGAGGAATTCCCTCCAGCACCATGTATAAAAGTAATCCACTGTTTTGATCCGTTTTCGGATTTATAAATAGAATGATGCAGCACTAGAGTAAGCCTTTTTGTGACAAATATATTGCCATTTCTTCTTGCAGCTTCTGGGCTTCACTAGCTGCAACCTCAGCAAAATCCTCTTCTTGAGAGGCGTAAATTATACCTCTAGAGGAATTAACTAAAATTCCGCATTGAGCATTCAATCCTGCTTCCGAAACTGCTTGTAAGCTCCCGCCTTGTGCTCCTACTCCGGGCACCAATAAAAATGCATGAGGAATAATTTTTCGAATGGACGTAATTGCAGTTACTTTTGTTGCTCCCACAACATACATTAACTGCTCAGCTCCATTCCACTCAAGGCTAGTCCGTAATACCTTTTCATACAACTTCTCTCCTTCCGCTTCGGTTAGTTGGAAATCAAACGCCCCAGGATTAGATGTCAAGGCAAGTAAAATTCCGTATTTATTTTTAAAAGTTAAAAACGGTTCCACAGCATCTTTACCCATATAAGGTGCTATAGTTACAGCGTCGACATTATAGGTTTCAAAAAAAGCTTTAGCATAGCGACTCGCCGTATTACCAATGTCACCTCTTTTAGCATCAGCGATAACGAAATGATTGGGATAATACTGATTGAGATATTGGGTTATTTTATCAAACGCACTCCATCCTTTTAAACCATATGTTTCAAAAAAGGCAAGGTTGGGCTTATAGGCAACTGCATAGGAGTGTGTAGCATCGATAATTGCTTTTGCAAAAGCAAAAAGTGGATCTTCATAATCTTTGAGATGAGAAGGTGTTTTTTCCAAATCAATATCTAGTCCAACACAGAGGAAAGACTTTTTGGCTTTTATTTGTTCAAAGAGCAGTTTTTGTGTCATATTACTTCACCTGCCTCCTTAAGTTTCTCAGTATTTTGATGCAATTGTAACTCATCTATAAGTTTTTGCACGTCTCCATTGATCACATTAGGTAAATCATATAGAGTCAAACCGATTCTATGGTCTGTTACACGTCCTTGGGGATAATTATAGGTTCTAATTTTTGCTGAGCGATCCCCAGAGGAGACCAATGAATTTCGTTTTTCAGCATCTGATGCTAGCTTTTTAGACAATTCCAATTCGTATAATCTAGACCGTAAAACCTTAAGTGCCTTGTCTTTGTTTTTATGCTGTGATTTTTGATCTTGGCATTGAGCTACAATTCCTGTTGGCTCGTGTGTTAAACGAACAGCAGAATAGGTAGTATTTACCGATTGACCTCCAGGCCCTGAGGAACAGAAGTAGTCAATTCGCACCTCATTCATGTCGATTTCAACATCAAACTCTTCTGCTTCAGGCAATACCATTACTGTAGCTGCCGAGGTATGAACCCTTCCTTGAGTTTCTGTCTGGGGTACCCGCTGCACACGGTGAACGCCTGATTCGTATTTCATGGTTCCGTATACGTCCTCTCCAGATACTTCAAAAATCACTTCTTTAAAACCTCCAGCTGTTCCTTCACTAGAATCAACAAAACTCACTTTCCAACCTTTAGTCTGACAATATTTGGTATACATTCTATACAGATCTCCGGCAAAAATACTCGCCTCATCCCCTCCAGTCCCGGCACGAATTTCAACCACTACGTTTTTCGCATCTTCTGGATCTTTAGGTATCAATAGAAATTTAATCTCTTCCTCCAAGGCTGGTATTTGCTCTTTTGCGGTTTCAATCTCCATTTTTGCCATTGCAAGCATCTCCTCATCATTTTCATCTTTGAGTAACTGTTCAGCTTCTTCTAAATTCGAAAGGAGGGTTTTATAAGATTTGATCTTTTCAACCATAAGCGAAAGATCTTTGTATTCTTTATTCAATTGAACATAGCGCTTCTGATCAGCAATGATGTCAGGCTGGATAATCAAATCAGAAACCTCGTCAAAGCGTTGTTGGATTATTTGAAGTTTTTCTAACATAGAATAACAAATTTACAAATTGTAGGGAGATTAAGTGATTTATTTATCAATGACAATTCGGTAGTTAATCTTCAATAAATCTTTCATCTTAACACTTAAAAAAGAGGGTAATTCAATTCCGAAATCAGAAGGAATCAATTGAAATTCACCCACCAACTCACTACCATGCTCGGTTTTTGACAGAACAGCTTCTATATTTTGAGTAACTGATATTCCGTGAAATTCAAGTGAGCCCAAAAAGTTAACGTTTTTGGAGTCGAATTTTATGTCATCAGAATAAAATTTGATTTCAGGAAATTTTAATGCCTCCAATACTTCCAAAGCATGTGCGTCACGACCCGAATTATTACTATCAAAATCTCTCAAATTAGCTAGTATTGCAATTTTAAAAATCTCGTCTGTAGATTCATCCACCACTGCTATCCCTTTGATTTTTTGATTTATCCCATCCCAATCATGCAGTAAATGTTTTCCTTCGTATCGAATAAATGAGGATTGCTCATTGACATTTTTTAGTACTTCTTGACCAAAAAGACTCAAATGAGCTAAAAGTATAAAAAGGCTTATCCTGAGCTGCATATTTTTAAAATTTAAATACTAAAATTGCCGCTGCGTAACTCCCAAAGGCGGTAAAAGCTGCTGCGCGGTGTAATTGTTGATTTTCTCCTGCCAAAAGGTTAGTAGCAACCATGGCTGAAAAGTGAATAGTGGCTAAATACTTGTGCGCTTGAGAAGAGCTCAATCCTTTAGTTTTTTTATTGATTAAAGGTGGGGGGGCAAAAAGTGAAAGGCCTGCCCCTGTAAAATAACTTATTGAAGTTAAATTTCCAAGGGCTTTATGCGTTTCGTAGTGTCGATAATCTCTTTGATACAATTGGGTTCCCATTACCCCTTGAGCGATCATGCCTGCAAGAGTCACAAATCCGATAAACTGGTGTGCTTTAAGCATTTTTCTTCTAATTTTTAGCTCTTTTTCGCGCTGTTCAATTGTTAGAGGAGACCACTGTGTCTTTCTCATCAAGCCGTTTTCACCCCAAAGTAAGCGCTGGGTAAAAACCATTTTCCTGGGAAGTAATTCGGTTTTAGTTACTTCAGATTCTTCCTGAATTATACTGAATAAATCTTCTTGTGCGCTCGCAAAAGGAAAAATAAACATAATCAATAACACAGTAAATAAGTCGTTTATTTTAAATTTATTATGAGTATTCATAAGACCCATAGGGGGTTTTGAGATTAAGTTTTTTAAAAGGAGAAGCTTCAACTCGGCCAACAATTTTTGCATCTACATTAAAGCTATTTGAAATTGAAATGATTTCATCAGCTTGAGATGGAGGAACATAAAACTCCATCCGATGACCCATGTTAAATACTTGATACATTTCTCTACCTGAAGTACCAGATTCTTTTTGAATTAAATCAAAAAGAGGAGGCACTGGAAAGAGCGTATCTTTAATCACATTAAGTTGGTCAACAAAGTGTAGGATTTTTGTCTGTGCACCACCACTGCAATGGATCATTCCATGTATTTGGCTTCTATCAATATTTTGAAAAATTTGATGGACTAAAGGGGCATACGTTCGAGTAGGTGACAAGACCAGTTTTCCTATATCAATCGGAACACCTTCTAATGCATCCGTTAACTGCTTTGATCCAGAATAGACCAAGTCCTCAGGGACAGTAGGATCAAAACTCTCGGGATACTTGGCTGCAAGTTCTTTTGAAAACACATCATGTCTGGCTGAAGTAAGCCCGTTACTGCCCATTCCGCCATTGTATTCTGTTTCATAGGTCGCCTGTCCAGAAGAAGAAAGCCCAACAATGACGTCTCCAGCTTGTATGTTTGCATTATCAATGATTTGCTTTTTATGTAAACGAGCCGTTACTGTAGAATCAACGATAATAGTTCTCACTAAATCACCAACATCAGCTGTTTCTCCACCAGTGCTATAAATTGAAACCCCCCAATTATTGAGGGTTTCTAAAAGTTCTTCTGTACCTTCAATGATGGCTGCTATCACTTCTCCTGGAATATGGTTTTTATTTCTACCAATAGTAGAAGAAAGCAATATATTTTGATTTGCTCCAACACAGAGCAGATCGTCTGTATTCATAATTAGAGCGTCTTGGGCAATCCCTTTCCATACTGAAAGGTCTCCCGTTTCTTTCCAGTACATATAGGCAAGAGAGGATTTTGTACCCGCACCATCAGCATGCATTACAATAGCATGATCCTCACTTCCCGTGAGCACGTCAGGGATAATTTTACAAAAAGCCTTTGGGTAGAGTCCTCTGTCTACATTTTTTATCGCTTGATGTACATCTTCTTTTTGGGCAGAAACCCCCCGCTGAGCATACCGATTAGTCATATACTGGTTTTATACAAAAGTAGGGGTTTTAGCTAAATCTAAAGTGTGTAAAAATAGGATACTTATCAACGAACAAACAACAGTTCTCGATATTTTGCTAGTGGCCACAGGGTATCCTCGACGGTAAGTTCTAATTTATCGCACTGATAGCGAATACTGGTTAAAAAAGGTTTGACTGTTTGAGCGTATTGAAGTGCTTTTTTGTGAAAATCAGCGGTGCTATTTGCTTTTTTTCGGGCGTTGGTCATCTGGGTTACTCCATCATTGATTTCAGCGATATATTTTGAAATCTTTTCAAGTATTACCAATTGTTCGCTTGCAAACTCTTTGAACGAAGTCCCGTAAATCTCTTTTAATCCGCGAATGTTTTCTATCAACATATTCTGGTACCTAATGGCGGTTGGGATGATATGGTTTCTTGCCATATCCCCTAAGGTCCTTGATTCAATTTGTACAGTAGAAATATAAGCCTCAAGGTCTACTTGATATCGAGCTGTCAATTCTCTTTCAGAAAAAATTTGAAGTGCTTCAAAAAGAGCTATAGTTTCTGTTGCAACGTAACTGGGAAGTTCCTTGGGTGTTGAGACTTGTGCAGATTCCTTTGTATTGTTTTGAATTGATAATTCAGGTTTTATTGAGGAGATAGTTTCTCTTAAAACATTAAAAATTGCATCGTCTTTTTTCATCTTCTTCCCATCAATGAGCTTGTCTACGGAAATTTTAAAATCCAACAGTTGTTCTGTTACTACAGCATTTAAAACGGTGATCAATTTTGAAGAATTTGATTTAGAGCCTACTGATCTGAATTCAAATTTATTTCCTGTAAAGGCAATTGCAGCTGTTCTATTTCTATCTGTATTATCCAATAAGATTTCTGGGATTTTTCCAATTACATTCAGCTTTAAATCTGTTTTCTCCTCAGGGGATAGTTTTCCTTTGGATACGTTTTCAAGATCTTCCAAAACCTCTAGTAGGTAATTCCCAATGAAAACTGAAAGTTCTGATGATGGTGCATCATTAAAACCTATCCTCAAGTCATTGGAAGCAGAAACTGTAGCCGCCTTAATCAAGTCTTTGTATCTCAGAATAGCAGCTATGGTATTGATGAAGAAAGAGAGAAACTGCAGATTACTCATTGGAGTTTTTCCGGGGCTTAAAAGGTTAATCCTAGTATTTGTGTTCAATGACCAATTGATGTGTTTTCCCGAACCATTAATCTTATCAAAAGGTTTTTCGTGAAAAAGGACTACAAAATTATGTTTGTAAGCAACCTTATTCATCAGGTCCATTAAAAGGGTATTATGATCGACCGCTAAGTTAGCGTTTTCAAATACGGGAGCTACCTCATACTGACTTGGGGCTACCTCATTGTGTCTAGTCTTTATCGGTATTCCTATCAATTTACACTCTTTTTCAAGCTCTTCAAGGAAGTCACTAACTCTAGAGGGGATCGATCCAAAATAATGATCATTGAGTTCTTCCCCTTTCGATGGGGCGTGTCCAAGTAAAGTTCTGCCAGTCAGCATCAAATCAGGTCGAGTTAGCGCTAAACTGCGATCGATTAAAAAATATTCTTGTTCCCATCCAAGAGTAGCGTTAACTTTTAAAATATTTTTATCAAAAAAACGACATATTTCTACTGCTGCATCATCCAACTTTTGAAGTGATTTAAGAAATGGTGTTTTGTAATCCAAGGCTTCTCCAGTATATGATACAAAGATGGTTGGAATACAGAGGGTATTTTCAAAAATAAATGCAGGTGAGGTTGGATCCCATGCGGTATAACCTCGGGCTTCAAAGGTGTTCCTGATTCCTCCACTTGGAAAACTGGATGCGTTTGGAATTTGTTGAACGAGCTGATCTCCATCAAACTTTTCAATTTGATTTCCAAAAGGATCTAGATCAAAAAACGACTCATGCTTTTCAGCAGTAGCACCTGTAAGAGGCTGGAACCAGTGAGAATAGTGAGTAGCCCCTTTACCTATTGCCCACGCTTTCATCGCTGAAGCAATCTGATCAGCCAAGGAAGTACTCATTTGGGTTCCTTTTTCAATACACTGTTGCATTTGTACAAAAGCTTTTTCACTGATAAACTTTTGAAGCTGTTTGCGGTTGAGGACATTTGAAGCAAATTCGATATTAGATAAAGTTTTCCCTTTATTTGTTTTTGGGGGATTGGCAAGATGCTCTAAACTTTTTTTTCGTAAGGTTTGCATGATCTTTATATGAGAAATATTTTGATAATAAAGTTAATTATTTTGAATTTTTTACAGTGATATCTTTTTAAAATGAAAAAAAATAAATTTTACCCATCAAAAAATAGGGTGTTCATAAAAATTAAACATTGTTAATTTCTTTAAGCCATTACTTTTTTGGGGGGTAATATTAAATTTTAATTTTACAAAAAATATTTAATATCATGAGTAAAGCTAAACTAGAGTACATATGGTTGGATGGTTACCAGCCTACTGCAAGTC
>JAYPMN010000076.1:0-7270 GCA_038129925.1 Flavobacteriaceae bacterium | reverse complement strand
GAGTCTTATTTGCTGTTCCTTGGAACGGACAAGTAGTAGTTGGAACAACAGATACTCCAGTTGACGAAGCTCAAGAAGAACCAAGGCCATTGGACAAGGAAATAGACTTTATTCTCGAAAATGCAAGTGCCTACATGACAAAAAAGCCACAACGTAAGGACGTCAAAAGCGTCTTCGCAGGCTTGCGTCCTTTGGCTGCTACTGAAGGAAATAAAAAGAGTACAAAGGAAGTTTCAAGGCATCACAAAATCATCGTAAGCACTAGTGGTTTAGTCAGTGTGCTTGGAGGAAAATGGACAACTTATAGAAAAATAGCCGAAGATACAGTCAATACCATACAAATGGTTGGTGGCTTCCCAGATCGCAAATGCAATACAGAAAATCTCCCCATTTTTGGAAATGATTTTAATTCGGATTTTTCAGATCCGTATCATATTTACGGAACTGAGACCCCAAAAATTAAAGCATTGAATCCCAAATCGGCCGATCAATCGCTTTCCGATAAAATTTTTATTTCTGAAAATCAAGTGATATGGGCAGTAGAGGAAGAAATGGCTATTACACTTGAAGATGTACTTACAAGAAGAACACGTTGTTTGTTTTTAGATTCTTATGAAACTGAAAAAATTGCGCCTCGAGTACTAGAAATTATGCGCAAAAAATTGAAAAAAGATACAAATTGGGCTAAAGAAGAAATGAAAAAATTTAATGTAATTTTAAAAAAATATCAATTATGATTTTAGATCCCTTTTTAGCTGAATTTATCGGTACAGCAATTTTAATTCTCCTCGGAGCTGGTGTTGTGGCGAATGTCAACTTAAAAAATACTATAGCCTCAGGACAAACCCCTTGGGTACTGATTACCAGCGCTTGGGGATTTGCTGTTTTTGTTGCTGTTTTTGTCAGTTCTCAATCCAGTGGAGCCCATCTGAATCCTGCAGTAACCCTTGGACTGGCCTTCGCAGGTAAGTTTTCTTGGTCCTTAGTCCCCTCTTACTTTCTTGCGCAATTATTGGGAGCTATGCTCGGAAGTTGGTTGGCTTATCTTGTTTATATTGATCATTATAGAGTAACAACGGACGAAGTTGCTGTCCGAAGTACTTTTTGCACAGGACCAGCCATTCGTAATTTTAAAAACAACTTTTTTAGTGAGAGTATCGGTACATTTATGCTTGTTTTTGGAGCATTATTTATAGTAAGTCCCAACATCAGTATCCAAGGTACTGAAGTAGAAAATTTTGGTTTGGGTGCATTAGATGCCCTTCCTATAGGTATCGTTGTATGGGTGATTGGGATTGCTCTTGGAGGAACAACAGGCTATGCGATAAATCCTGCACGCGACTTTGGCCCGCGTTTGGTTTATCAATTATTGCCGAGAAAAAACAAAGACGCTGATTGGACTTATAGTTGGATACCTGTGTTCGGGCCATTTACTGGTGGAGCTCTGGCTGGATTTATTTACAGCATACTCTAAAACTATTTAGCCACATTTATAGCTCGTGTCTCTCTTATTACTGTAACTTTAACTTGGCCAGGATAGGTCATGTCGGTTTGTATTTTTTGAGAAATTTCAAAAGAGAGTCTCGAAGCGTGATCATCTGTAACTTTTTCACTCTCAACAAATACTCTTAGTTCACGTCCTGCTTGTATGGCATACGCTTTATTGACTCCATTAAAATCATAAGCGATTTTTTCTAGGTCTTTTAGACGCTGTACATAACTGTCTAATACTTGCCTTCTAGCTCCTGGTCTTGCGCCAGAGATGGCATCACATACCTGCACTAATGGAGAGAGTAAAGAGGTCATTTCGATTTCATCGTGATGTGCTCCAATGGCATTGCAAACGTCATTTTTCTCACCGTATTTCTCAGCCCATTCCATACCTAATAAAGCATGGGGCTTTTCAGATTCTTCCTCGGGTACTTTGCCAATATCATGAAGCAGCCCTGCACGCTTTGCCATTTTTGTATTCAATCCTAATTCTGCTGCCATCACACCGCAAAGTTTTGCTACTTCTCTGGAGTGTTGCAATAAATTTTGACCATATGAGGAGCGGTATTTCATTCTCCCTACTACTTTGACCAACTCAGGGTGCAATCCATGAATCCCTAAGTCAATTACAGTTCTTTTTCCTACTTCAATAATTTCATTTTCTATCTTACGCCTTGTTTTGTTGACCACTTCCTCAATTCGAGCTGGATGAATACGCCCATCTGTTACTAATTTATGCAGAGATAAGCGTGCTATTTCACGACGCACAGGATCGAAACATGAAAGTATAATTGCCTCAGGAGTATCGTCCACGATAATTTCCACTCCTGTCTCAGCTTCAAGAACCCGAATATTCCGTCCCTCTCTCCCGATAATTCTTCCCTTAACATCATCAGACTCAAGGTTAAAAATGGAAACGCAATTGTCTATTGCCTCTTCTTTACCAATGCGTTGAATGGTATTGATAACAATTTTTTGAGCTTCTTGGTGAGCGGTGAGTTTAGCTTCCTCAATTTGCTGTTGCAGATAACTCATGGCATCGGACTTTACTTTTTCTTTGAGACTGTTCATCAATTCTGCTTTTGCCTCTTCTGCGGAAAGCTGAGAAAGCTCCTCGAGTTTTCCTATTTGTATTTCAAGTTGATCTTTTAATGCTTTTTCTTTAGAGGCTAATTTTTCTTGTTTGGCATTGACAAACTCAAGCTCTTTATGAAGCTTTCTTTTTAACTCTGTATTGTAGTTGATTTCTTTTTGAAGTTGAGATTCGCGTTGTTTTGCTCTTTTTTCGATTTCAGAGATCTTTTGCTCTCTTTTGTGAATTTCTCGTTCATGGTTAGATTTCAACTCAATAAAATGCTCTTTAGCTTGAAGTTTTTTGTCATATATAATTGCTTCAGCATCAATTTCTGCTTTTTGCAATAGGGCTTTAGCTTGGCGCTGAGCTTCTTCTAAAAGGGATTTATTTTTCCCTTTTCTCGTATTATTACCAACAACTAAGCCCAGTGCTAGAGCCAATGTCCCAGTAATTATTATTATAAGATAAGGTTCCATTGTGTTTCATTTTTAAAAAAACCTGTATCAGCGGGTTTTTTGTATAAACTCCTAAAAATCAAGTTTGAGGCTACACTAATGCTCAAGGATCTGCTCAAGGCAGCTTGCTTTTACATAAGAAACTCACCTCTCTGAATTAAAAGCTCGTTGAGTTTATCAAAAATACTAATACAGGCAGTGTGTATAGTTGTCAATATGAACTTAATATGCAGCCATATGGAGATCAATTAAATCAATGAGTTCTTGCATTTTTTCCTCTGACTTCGAGGGAGCAGAAGCCTCTTGACTTTTGCGCTTTTCCAATTGAGCTGCGTACTGAAGGGAGCACATGGCAAGAACATCCTGCTTGTCACGAACAGCATAGTTTTTCTCTAATTGATGGATGGTTGCTTCAATTTTTTTTGCAGATGCCCTTAAGGAAGCTTCCTGCTCTGGACTTATTGTGAGCGGGTAAACCCTATTTGCTATCGTCAGTTTTATTTTTAGCATTTCACTCATATCAATTCAATTCTGTAATCCGAGAAATACAATAATCTACTTCTTTGATTAGACTATTTATTTTTGCTTTCGTTTGAGTCTTTCCTTCATTACTACCTAATAAATTATTTGCAACCTTTAGAGACTTATTTTCTTCTTTCAAACCTTTAAGCTCCTCTTCTAATTCCTTTTTTTGTCTACTCAATGATGCATTTTGTTCCTTGAGTTTTCGCAAATCTAGATGGTTCTCCTTCAACTTGTTGAGCAGTAAAATGATTTTTGACTCTAAATCTTCTATGCTCGAGGTTTTGTTATCCATACTAAAAATTGGTGTAATAACTTATTATTACAAATCTATTGAATCTTTTCTTATTGTGTTTGCTCCTTACATACTGTTTTAAAAACTTTAACAATAGACCATATTTAAATTCTGAAAATTAGACTAAAATAGAATTGATTTTTATATTTAGACTATGTTGCATAACACCCAAAATCTGAAGTTAACGTTTTTCCTTTTTGTATGTACATTACCTCTATTTAACTTTGGTCAGGTAGAGGCTCAATGGGTACCTCCTTTAGATATTCCCATTCAACTCTCAGGCACCTTTGGTGAATTCAGAAGCAATCACTTTCATGCTGGGCTGGACATCCGTACTCAAGGGAGGCAGGGCCTTAAAGTAAAAAGCGTTCAAAATGGTTGGGTTAATCGCATAAGAGTCAGTACGACAGGTTATGGCAAGGCACTTTACATACAGCATTACGACGGAACAACATCAGTATATGCACATCTTAAAAAGTTTGCCCCTAAAATTGAAGCTTATGTTAAAGAGCGACAATATCAAAAAGAATCTTTTACAATACATTTATTTCCAAAATCTGAGGTCCTCAAAATTCAAGCAGGAGAGCTGGTTGGATTCTCTGGAAATACAGGTGGATCTTACGGTCCACATTTACATTTTGAGATACGAAATTCCTCTAACCAAAATCCAATAAACCCTATGGAATATCCGTTCGAGATTAATGACAGTCAACGACCTCAAATACAAAACCTCTATATCTACAATGGGTTTCATCCAGACAGTAAAAAAAAGGAATTCCCTCTAGTTAAGAAAAACGACAGTGTTTATACCACAGCAGGTATTCACCATAGTGGTAAAATCAGTGTTGGCTTGCGTTTATTCGATCGACAAGATCTATCCTATTCTAAAAATGGAATCTATAAGGCCAAGGTCAGACTGAATGGAATTCCCCAGTTTGAAATGAAAATGGATGAAATATCTTTTAACGATTCTAAATACATCAACCTGCTGATTGACTATAAAGAGTACGCTCAAAAAAAGAGAAGAATTCAACGGTTTATTTCGCATTCAGAACAAAAAACTACATTTTTAGAGGATGAGAAGACTAATGGTGAAATGGAAATCAGCTCTGGTAAATCCTATCAAATCATGATTGAGGTTAGTGATTATGCAGGTAACACAAGCTATGTTGAAGCTTATATTACTTGTACAGATCCCCCACTTAAATTTACAGAGAAATTGAATTCAATAGACCCGTCCAAAGATTACTTATTTGATTTTGATGATAAATCTGTTTATTTCCCTCAAAACAGTTTTTTCGATGCTATCCGACTAAAGGTTGAAAATGCAGAAAATGAGTTAATAGTGGGGGAAAATCACTACCCCCTGCAAAAGCCCTTTGAAATTCAATTTCAAATTCCTGACCAAGACAGTCTCAAAAACAGTCAATCATTTATTGCTAAGCTAAACTCCAAAGGGAAACCTTACTTTTTTAGCAATCAAAAAAAAGAGAACAGTTGGATCGGTAAATCCGAAACACTTGGAAGGTTCACCCTAAGTCGAGACAGTATCGCGCCAAAGATTAAAGCTTTGAATTTTAAAAATAAACAATGGCTGAGTTCCTTTAAATATCTCAGGGTAAAACTAACCGACGATTATTCTGGAATAAAGTCCTACAGAGGTGAAATCAATGGCAAATGGATTTGCTTTGAATACGAACCCAAAAACAACACCTTAATCTACGATTTCAATGATTTGAATTTTAAAGAGTCGCTACATCAACTCACTATAGAAGCAGAGGATAGGGTTGGAAATGTTTCTAAACTAGAAATGGAGTTTTACCGTAAAACAGAAAAAGAGGACTAAAACTCTTTTAGAACTTGTATCAAATGGTCTACTTCCCTCTTGGAGTTCAATATTGAAAACGAAAATCGCAATGATGGCCAATCATTAGTTTTTTGAGAGCGTATAGTGTTTAGAACGTGAGATCCAGACTGACTTCCAGATTGACAAGCGCTTCCCTTGGAACATGCAATTCCATTTAAATCAAGATGAAAATCGAGCATTAAAGCCTTCTCTTTAGGAATAGGCAGGGCTACATTTACTAGAGTGTAAGTACTTTTATCAGGGTCATCACACAAACCGTTAAACTGTACTTCAGGAAATACAGTGATGATTTGATCGATAAAGTGATTTTTTACATCTAACACTTTTTGTTGCTCATCCCCTAGGTTTTTATAAGCCAATTTTAAAGCTTTGTTCATGCCTACGATGTTGTGAACAGACTCTGTACCTGCACGCAGTCCACGTTCTTGAGCCCCTCCATAGATGAATGATTTAATACCGGAGTTTTTTCTCACATAAGAAAAACCAATTCCTTTGGGTCCGTGAAATTTGTGGGCCGATGCTGATAAAAAATCAACTGGAAGTGTTTCCATATCAAAAGTGAAATGTCCTATCCCCTGCACAGCATCGGTGTGAAAATATGTTTCGTATTGGTGACAAAGCTTACCCACTACTTCCAAATCCAATACATTGCCAATTTCGTTATTGACGTGCATTAAAGAAACCAGTGTTTTTTCTTTACTTCTTTTTAAAAGAGCTTCAAGATCACCGAGATCCACAACCCCTTTATCGTCTGTTTTAACAAAGGCTGTACTGATACCAAATAGTTCTTCTAATGCTTCTATGGCATGTAAAACAGCATGATGTTCAATAGGAGAAGATATGATGCGCTTTACACCTAAATCCTTTACCGCACAATGGAGTATCATATTGTCAGACTCTGTACCTCCAGAGGTAAAAATAATTTCTTGAGGGGCAGCATTAATTTGTTTTGCAATTTCCTTTCGTGCAGTTTCTACAAAGGTTTTTGCTGTTCTTCCAAAAGCATGAGTAGAGGATGGATTCCCAAAACATTCTTGCATCACTTCGGAGATGGAAGAAATTACTTCCGTACGCAATGGTGTAGTCGCTGCATTATCAAAATAAATATTCATCCGCTTGGAAAATTAGCTATTTGGTTCAAAACATTGTAAAGTGGACTTAATGATTTGGATGCATTCACTAAGTTGCTCTTCAGTCATTACTAAAGGTGGTGCAAACCGAATGATATTTCCGTGAGTTGGTTTGGCCAATAATCCATTCTCCATAAGTTTCAAGCAAATGTTCCATGCTGTTTTACTTTCCTCGGTATCATTGATAACTATGGCATTTAGCAGTCCTCTACCCCGTACTTTAAGGACTATGGAACTCTTTTCAATATAGGATTGCATTTTAGCTCTAAAGAGTTGTCCCAAACGACGTGCATTTTGTGTTAATTTTTCATCTCGGATAACTTCCAAAGCCTCCATAGCAATAGTACAGGCCATAGGATTTCCTCCAAAAGTACTTCCGTGTTGGCCGGGCTGTATCACATCCATAATTTCACTATCACACAATACCGCTGAAAC
>JAYPMN010000075.1:0-7319 GCA_038129925.1 Flavobacteriaceae bacterium | reverse complement strand
CGAATTAATGCATCAACCACTCCGCTTTGTTCTCTAATTTCTTTTGGTATAGAGGCATGAGTCATGCTCGCCGGATGACCTGCTAAGCTTTCTACACCGCCTAAAGATTCAGCAAGGGTAAACAACTTCAATTTTTCTACAATCTGAATAGCAGATTCATAATTTGCTCCCTTGGTTACAAAAGACAACATTCCTCCAAAATCAATCATCTGGGCTTTGGCGATATGGTGGTTAGGATGATCTTCAAACCCAGGCCAATAGACCTTTTCAATTTTTGGATTGGTTTTTAAATAATTGGCTATCTGAGCTGCATTTTCGCAATGTCGTTGCATTCTAACATGCAGTGTTTTGATCCCTCTTAAGGTCAAAAAACTATCCATAGGTCCAGGAACAGCACCACTTGCATTTTGAATAAAACCAAGGCGCTCAGCCAATCTTTTATCATTGGTAACCAAACTTCCCAGAATCACATCAGAATGACCTGCCAAATATTTTGTGGCAGAGTGCATCACTATATCTGCTCCTAAATTAAGGGGCTGCTGAATGTATGGAGAGGCGAATGTATTGTCTACGGCCAAAAGCAAATCATTCGACTGACAGAGTACTGATATAGCCTGTATGTCAATGACGTTCATCATAGGGTTGGTTGGAGTTTCAACCCAAACCATACGTGTGTTTTTATTTAAAGCCGATTTAACATTATCCACATTGCTCATGTTCACAAAATGAAATCGAATTCCAAAATCCTCAAAAATTTTGGTGAACAATCGGTAAGAGCCTCCATATAAATCATCCGTTGAAACAACCTCATCTCCTGGCTTTAATAATTTGAGTACAGCATCCATTGCTGCTAATCCAGAACCAAACGCAAAAGCAAATTGACCTGCTTCTATACTGGCAAGGGAGCGTTCCAAAGCTTGTCGAGTAGGATTATGTGTTCGGCTGTACTCGAATCCTTTATGCCCGCCTGGTGTTGTTTGAGCATAGGTTGAGGTCTGATAAATCGGAGGCATTACTGCTCCATAGGCTTTATCGGGTTCTTGACCTCCGTGAATCGTTTTGCTATTAAAATGCATCTTATCCTTCATCTTCTCCTAGATTATTCGCTGCAAAGGTATTTGATTTTACACAAACGCTCTGTTTTTCAATAAAATGATTTTTCTTTGCAACTCAATATTGGTCTTATGCGAGTCTTTTTTTATTTAAGCAGTTGCGATACTTGTAAACGTATTATAAAAACCCTTAATCTTGATGCTTCTATTACTCGAGTTGACATAAAAATAAATCCGCTTACAGCCAGTCAGCTCGATGAACTCTACTCGCTTACCCAAAGCTACGAAGCCTTGTTTAGCAAGCGTGCTCAACTCTACAAACAAAGAGATTTAAAAAATCAAAACCTTGAAGATACTGACTACCGTTCACTATTGTTGGAACATTATACTTTTTTAAAACGCCCTGTTTTGGTTTATAACAAAATAATTTTTATTGGCAATAGCACAAAAGTGACAGAAGCTGCAAAAGTATTTTTGGATGAACAATAGGATTTTAGCTCTACTGGCTGCTTTTGGAGCTACTACCATCTATGGTTTAAATCATACCATCGCTAAAGTGGTAATGCCACATTATATTGGACCATTTGGTTTTATTATGCTTCGAGTATTGGGAGCATCAGCTTTATTTTGGGGGTTAAGTGTTTTTACTCCAAAAGAAAAAATTGACCGTAAAGACTATCCGCGTATCCTTGGGGTTGCCTTTTTAGGAATGTGTATCAACATGCTGATGTTTTTTAAAGGACTCCAACTTTCAACTCCGATTAACAGCGGAGTAATCGTAACCCTCACTCCCATTATCATATTAGTCCTCTCTGCATTTTTCCTTAAAGAAAAACTGACTTCCAAAAAGTTTTTGGGAATAATTTTAGGGTTTACAGGAGCCTTGTTATTAGTCTTGTATGGCAATACTTCCCAAATTGTAAACGCACCCAATGTAACCTTAGGAAATATATTTCTCCTAATTAACTCTACAAGCTTTGGGGCCTATTTGGTTTTTGTAAAGCCCCTTACCCAAAAATACAGCACCATTACCCTTATGAAATGGATGTTTTTGGCAGGTGTGATCATGACCTTTCCTGTAACCATAACCGAATTCAATGCCGTATCTTGGAGTACATTGCCTTTTGATGCTACTTGGAGAATGGGGTTTGTGGTCTTGGGAACTACTTTTATGACCTACCTTTTAAATGTTTACGCGCTAAAAAGTCTCCCTGCTACTACCATAGGTGCTTTTACTTATTTACAACCTTTGATTACCATCGTATATGCAGTAATCACAGGGAATGATATTTTAGATGGAGTTAAAATCAGCGCTTGTTTATTGGTCTTTTTGGGAGTTTATTTGGTTTCTAAAAAAGTGAAACAAACTACTACTACTCCATCCCCGACTCCATAAGTAAGATCAACAGCGCCAATTGAATGGCTTTATGTCCTTCTTTATTAGTCCACCATTCGTCCAATGAATGGGCTTTACCTCCCTCACCTCCTCTCCCAATAGTAACTGCTGGAGTTCCTTGAGCAATTGGAATATTAGAATTGGTAGAGCCTCTTGTTAAAAAGGGCTGAACTCCAAAAGCTTGTGTTGTGGCAAGTGTTCTTTGGACGAGTGGCAGTTGGTCGGAAAGTTCTCCCGAAGGACGATTCCCTATTTTATCGATGCTAACTGTAAGCTCTGGTCCAAGTCTTTTAGTTTTATTTTGATGAGCTAAAGCTTCATTTACTGCAGTAGTCAGATAAGTCTCCATAACATCTAAGCGTTTGGGGTCCACCGATCGAATATCGATCTGCATAACCGATTCAAAGGGAATGGAGTTGATGGAGGTTCCTCCAGAAATGACTCCTACATTATAACTTGTCTTTGGACCTTCAGTCGTATATTGATCTGCAAGCTCAACAAAATTACTGATGGCTTCACCCAAAGCATGATGTGGATTCGCCAAACCAAAAGCCCCCCAAGAGTGCCCTCCTGGACCTTTGAATGTAACCCGATAGCGATAAGAACCCAAAGCTTTGTTGTTTACCCGACCAATAGCCCCACCATCAATAGCTATCCAGCTGTCAATTTGTGGTCCTCCAGGTCTAAATAGATGCTTTACTCCCCTGAGGTCTCCTAAACCTTCTTCCCCAACAGAGCCGACAAAAAGAAGGTTGTCTTTCGGTTGGATTTTCAAGGTTTTTATAGTCTCTAAAATGGTTAGTAACATGCTTAATCCTCTAGTATCATCCCCTATACCGGGAGCATAGAGCGTATCATTTTGAATACGCACCTTGACGTCTGTTCCTTCAGGAAAAACAGTGTCTAAATGGGCGTCTAAAGCTACTGTCCTTCCTCCTTGACTTCCTTTTAATAAACCCAAAACATTTCCTACACTATCAATCCATACCGAATCCATTCTCAACTGATTAAAATAGTCTGCAAATACTTTAGCACGCTTTTCTTCTTTAAAGGGCGGAGCTTCAATTTCTGTAAGTTCAATATGACGTTTAACTGTTAAAGGATCTAATTGCTCTATTCGCTTAAAAGCTGCTTTTATTTTTTTGTTTTTTAAAAGCTTTTGAGTGGCTTTGATATAGGCTTTATCAATTGATACCTCTTGCTGAGCTGAAGTATAAATACAAAAGAATAATAGTACTAGTGTTGTGGTATGTAAAAAATAGTTCATGTTTATTATTTTAAATCTTGTGGCTTTCTACCGTGACTTCTGGTATCTGCAGTTGTAAGCGTTCTAAAAGTTTTTGTTTTATGAGTCTCCTTAAACCGGGTTAAAAACTCTTGAGGTAATGGAGTAAGTTTTCTTGTGCTTAAACTCATCCAAGCCCCCATCATTTCACAGCGAGCTACATTCTCTCCTTTGGCATTAAAAAAATTGTGCACAAAAGAGAAAAAAGTTCCTTTTTCACTAGAACCATCTAATTCAAACGAAACTCGAATCTTTTCATCTGGCATGACCTCTTTAAAGTAAAACAACTGTTCATTAAATACGATCGGGCCTATTGCATTATTATGAAGATCTTTATGAGTCAAGCCTATATGGTTGAGGTAAGCCATTCGTGTTTCGCTGGCATAACTCAAATAGGTAATATTTGCCAGATGTCTATTGGCATCAAGATCATTCCATCGAATTTCAAATTCTTTTAAAAACATGCTGCAATTTTTTATAAAGCTATTCTTTTTCTATTTTTAACAAAATTTATTTTAATGAAAAAAATCCTCACCATTTTTGTCTTATTAATTTTCATCAGTTGCGGCTCAAAGGAAGAAAAAAAGAAAGGATTCGAATACAATAGAACCCAGAAAGAAATTAAAAAAACTACTGCAACTGAAGGCTCATCAGTTCCTGTTGATTTAGACAATAAAGGAATAGGCCCCATTACCTCTGTGGACTTTAGTCAGCCGGTTAATCAAGACATGGCTACACAGGGTGAAAATGCTTTTAAGCAAAAATGTACGGCCTGTCACATGCCAGCTAGAAAACTTATTGGACCTGCAATGACAGGAATTTATGAACGTCGAAGTCCAGAATGGGTAATGAATCTACTGCTAAACCCCACAGAAATGTTAAAGCAAGACCCTATTGCTAAAGCCCTGCTTAAAGAATATAATAACGTAATGATGCTCAATCAGAATTTGAGCCAAGAAGAGGCACGCGCCATAAGCGAATACCTTAGAACTCTATAAAGACCACGCTTTTCCTCCTGTAGCCTCCATCAAGTCTACACAACCTCTTTGCTCTCCTGGAACCGGAGCATAAGCCAGTACATTTTCACCAATAAATTCGTTGGTTTTAAATGCATTAACGGTTAGGCTTCTTAATTGTCTTGCAAAAGAAGCTGCATCTTTTTCTGCATCTGAGATTTCATTATCCGGTTTAAGGTATTTATAAAGTACAGCATCCCAATCAGAAGCATTCATTTGGTCAACACCTTTTCCAGTAATAGCGTCACTAGCAGTTAAAAATGCTTTCCACCCTTCAGCAAACTTTCCTTGTCTGTCCTCATCCCATACCTCAGCGATATAGCCATCGGTGAATTCAGGGAGTTTTAACTCGATAGCTCCAGGAATATCAGTTGCTGGAATGATAAGTTCCATTAGTTGTGAAATCTTTTCAAAGTCAGAGGAACTAAAATATGCAGGAGCATAAGTTGCAGCTGATTGGCAGCTTTGAAATAAACTTACTACCGTGGGAGTTACTGCAATAGCACCAAATCCTGTTCCAATATTTTTTAAGGCTTTTCTTCTATCCATTTTACAAAGTATATTAAAGGTTCATTTTTTTCAATTCTTCAACTGCATGATTTGCAGCTCTCGCAGTCAATGCCATATAAGTTAATGATGGGTTGACATTTCCTGCTGACGTCATCGCTGCGCCATCTGTAACATAAACATTTGGCACATCGTGTATTTGGTTATTCTTATTAAGTACTGAAGTTTTTCTGTCTCTACCCATTCTAGCAGTTCCCATTTCATGTATTCCAAGCCCTAATGCATAATCTCCATCATAACCTTTTACATTTTTAAACCCTGCGTTCTCCAACATTTCAACCGCCTGTTGTTGCATGTCTTTTCTCATATTACGCTCATTTTCTTTTATTGAGGCATCGAATGTAACTGTGGGTAAGCCCCATTTATCTAATTTGTCATAGTTTAAGGTCATTCTATTATCCTCATAAGGCAGGACTTCTCCGAAGCCACCTAATCCAATGGACCATCCGCCAGGTTTAAGAACTTCATTTTTAAATTCTGCTCCATAACCCATCTCAGCAACTTTTGATGTCCATGATCGGTTTCTGGAACCTCCTCCTTGATAACCATAACCTCTAAGAAAGTCTTTTTGATCTGTCGAACCTCCAATATTTCTAAACCTTGGAATATAAATTCCGTTATTCCTTCTTCCTGTGTAATACTTATCCTGGAAATCATCTGTAGTCGCAGATGCTCCTACACCTAAATGATGGTCCATTATATTTCTTCCCAATTGATCTGAAGAATTCCCCATTCCGTTAGGAAAATAATCAGATTTTGAATGCATTAGGATAGAGGTCGAAGGGACTGCTGAAGCGCAAAGAAAGATGACCTTCGCGTTGAATTCATAAACCTCATTTGTTTCACTATCAATAACACGGACTCCAGAAGCACGTTTTTTATCGGGGTCATATATTACCTCTGAAACTATAGAGTAGGGACGTAATGTCATATTGCCAGTTTTTTCGGCTGCAGGAAGTGTTGAGGAGTTGCTACTAAAGTATGCTCCAAAAGGACACCCTCTCATACATCTCGATCTATATTGACAACTCATTCTTCCCAACCCAGGTTTAGTCCCTTCTGTTATTATTGCAGTTCTACCGATAGTTAACAATCTGTCTTGATAATTTTTACTAATAGATGACTGTAAATGATCCTCCACACAAGTCAGTTCCATTGGCTTTAGATAATTTCCATCGGGAAACTGAGGAAGCCCCACATTTTGACCACTAACCCCAATGTAGCCTTCTACATAGTTATACCAAGGAGCCAAATCTTTATATCTAATTGGCCAATCTATAGCTATACCATCCTTCAGATTTGCCTCAAAATCAAAGTCTGTGAGACGATAAGATTGTCTTCCCCAAGTAAGGGATCTTCCTCCTACATGATATCCACGCATCCAATCAAACCGCTTTTTTTCATTATAAGGGTGCTCAATGTCATTGACGAAAAAATGTTTTCTAGATTCTGTTGTTGTATAGCCTGTTCGGCTCTGTTTTCCTTGAATTTTTCTTGTCTCATTTGTAATTACATCTCCAGATTTGTAATCCCAAGGATCATCGTTAATTGTAGGGTAGTCTTCGATATGTTTCACCATTCTACCTCGCTCAAGAACAAGTGTTTTCAAGCCTTTTTCACATAACTCTTTTGCTGCCCAACCACCAGTTACTCCGGTCCCAACAACAATAGCATCATAGTTTGTATCCATTAAATTTATTTTTTGTTTTCTAGTAAACTCAAATATAAATATTTTTAGTTCTAATTCTAATATTATGGATATATTTAGGTCATGTTTTTGTCTTTACACTTGAGTGTATTACAGTGCTTAATAAAGACAATAACAACTTGAAATAGTCTAATATCATTAAACCAAATAACACTTAAACAATGAGATCTTTTGTTTCACTAATTATTCTAGCTTTAATTTTTTCTTGTCAAAACCCTAAAAAATCAACCCCTGACAAAAAGCCATTTTTTAAAATGTCTTTAGCACAGTGGTCTTTTAACAAAAGCTTTCGTTC
>JAYPMN010000074.1:2132-7332 GCA_038129925.1 Flavobacteriaceae bacterium | reverse complement strand
ACTTTGCTTAAATGCTTTGTCTTTGGTGAATTTAAAAATCTCTTGACGCAGACGTACCAAGTTTTCTTGCAGTGTTAGCGTTTCAGACTGCATTATGCTAACCAAACTTTGGAGTCGGCTTCCTGAGCTGATAATTCTTCGTGCTACGATGGAACGCTCTTCAATTTTATATTGATTGATCGAGTTGTGATTCAGCTTGGTTCTTACTAAATCCATCAATGCTTTATTTTCTTTAAAAAATTGCGGACGATACACACTCAATTTTCCTTCAAATGACTGCTGGTCAAAGTCTATTGGACGAATTTTGTAAACTACTTGATCAAAATCGTGGGTGGGAACGACTACATAATTATAAGCGCGCATATCACCCAATAAGCGAATCATACTCCTTTCGTTAAACTTGACGTACTCTTTTGCAATTTGAGCCTTTTCTGAATCGGTACATTGAGGCAAGAACTCTTTGATAAAATGATCCCCTGGGATTCCTGCGATATGTTCTTCTATCAAGGTACTTTGGTTGACGAGAAAATTCAAATTGTAAGGGGAGAGCATATGCTCCAACTCTAAACCGTAAACACGAGAAGCATCGGTTTTCTTAAGGTAGTAATAGGTAAAGTTGTCGTTAAGGACATTACGGATCTTGATCCGGAAAGGTTTCGAATTTCCAAACGTACAATAGTCTATGGCATCTACATTTAAATACTGAATTCCTGATTCATTCCCATCAGAATGCAGTAGCGTATAAATTTTCTTGAGGTTGTAATCAATTTCCCTACGTTCACTGTCCGAATAATAGACCCGAACCCAGAGGGTATCGTTGTCGTGTTTATCATAGACGGCCACTGAACCTGAGAATCGGAGTAAGTCCTCGTAAAAAATAGGCGTATCAATCCAACGATCATAGGATTGTAGAAATCCATTTAGCTCAGTTGAGATCGGATAAAAGGGTTTCTTTTTTGAAATTAACTTTTCTGCCATGCCTTATTTTATCAAATGTACTACCTTTTCTGTAACAAATCCGCCCTTTGATCGTTATAAGAATAATACGATAATATGGAACAAAGCCTACTTAAACTGAACCGCCTCAGTAAATCTTATGGAGACCTCAAGGCTGTTGACCAACTCTCCCTTACTTTAAAAAAAGGAAATGTTTACGGACTTTTAGGACCTAATGGAAGTGGTAAATCCACTACTTTGGGAATGGTACTCAATGTAGTCAATCCCACTAGTGGAAGTTTTCAATGGTATGAAGGGGAGCTGACTTCACATCAGGCTTTAAAAAAGATCGGTGCTATTATTGAACGTCCTAACTTTTACCCCTATATGACCGCCCTTCAAAACCTGAATTTGATTTGTAAAATCAAACAGTGCAAGTCGGACAGCATACAAGAAAAGTTAGAATTGGTAGGACTGTGGGAACGAAGGCACAGCAAATTTAGAACCTATTCTTTGGGGATGAAACAGCGATTGGCAATAGCCGCTGCCTTAGTCAACAATCCAGAACTGTTGATTTTAGATGAACCTACAAACGGACTCGACCCTGAGGGAATTCATCAAATCAGGGCATTGATTATTAAAATAGCCAAAACTGGCACTACCATACTGTTAGCCTCCCACATGCTTGATGAAGTTGAAAAAGTCTGTAATCAAGTAATTGTTCTTAAAAACGGTGTAAAGTTTTATGAAGGTCCTGTGGATGGAATTAGTCAGACCTATGGCTATTTTGAACTCAAAGCCAAAAATCTAGATATCCTCAAACAATTTTTAGAAGGAATTCCCCAAGTAGAATCTATTGAAGAAGAAAACAATAGTCTTAAAGTCTTTTTAAAAGAAGAATTGGAGTCAGAGGAACTTTCAAAAAAAATGGCTGAAGCTAAAATATTTGTAAGTCATCTGGCGAAGAAAAAACCCTCGCTTGAAGATCAGTTTTTAACCCTAACTCAAACCAAATAAATGCGTCTCCTAGGAATCGAACTCTATAAAATCTGGCACAACAAGACCTCTAGGGTATTGATGTTTGGCTACTTTCTTCTCATTTTTAGCATTGCTATATTGAGCACCATCAATGTGGAATTTGGACCGATCAAATTCAATTTGGCAGAGCAAGGGATTTTTAACTTTCCTTATATCTGGCATTTCAACACTTTTATCATTGCACTTTTAAAAATCTTTTTTGCCATCGTTATAGTGGCAATGATTGGAAATGAATACTCCTATAAAACCATCAAGCAAAACCTGATTGACGGGATGAGTAAGAGCGAATTTTTAAAGTCAAAAGTTTATACCATAGCTGCCTTTGTGGGGATCTCCACGCTGTTGGTCTTTAGCATCAGTCTAATACTAGGAGGCATTTATTCAGATTATAACGAATTTCAAATCATCTTTTCAGAACTCGAATACCTCCTCGCCTATGCAGTCAAGCTGTTTGGCTTTTTTAGTTTTTGTTTGTTCTTGGCTATCTTAATTAAACGCTCAGCATTTGCGCTGGGTTTTCTTGCCTTGTGGCAGGTTTTTGAGGGCATTGCTTATGGACTCCTACGTTGGAGGCTTTCGGATCTGATCCCACAACTCAGTGCTGAAAAAGTAATTAGATTTTTTCCACTCCAATCCATAGGCAACCTTATCACTGAACCTTTTACTCGACTTTCAGCTATTCAAAACATAGCCGATCAACTCGGTGAGGGCTTTACCAAAGACTACGGTGTTTCCTTTTTAAACATTACAGTGGTCCTCGTCTGGTCTGCAGTGTTTATCTGGGGATCTTACAGGTTATTAAAAAGTCGAGATTTATAGTATTCTTTGATTAGGCAACACTACTCTACTCATGATATTTTGTAGTTTAGCCTTTTGAATAAAAAAACATGCAATTTCAACTCGTTTCAGATTTTAAACCCACAGGGGATCAGCCTCAAGCGATAAAAGAGATTGTCTCTCAGTTTGAGAATAAGGACCCCTACGTCACCTTACAGGGGGTCACGGGTTCAGGAAAAACCTTTACCATGGCCAATGCGGTGGAAAAACTTCAGCGTCCAACCTTGGTCTTGGCTCACAATAAAACATTAGCTGCACAACTCTATTCGGAATTCAAACAATTTTTCCCAAATAATGCGGTTGAATATTTTGTTTCCTATTACGACTACTACCAACCCGAAGCCTATATTCCAACTTCGGGAACTTATATAGAAAAAGACCTTTCCATCAATGAAGAAATCGAAAAACTTCGGTTGAGCACTACTTCCGCCCTACTTTCAGGAAGAAGGGATGTGTTGGTAGTGGCTTCGGTTTCTTGTTTGTACGGTATCGGAAATCCCGCAGAATTTGAAAAAAACGTTATTCATCTTGAACGTGATCAGGCAATTTCAAGGACACAACTAATGCATCGCTTGGTGCAGAGCCTCTATTCTCGTACCACAGCAGATTTTGGTCGGGGAAACTTTAGGGTATTGGGGGATATCATTGATATTTTTCCTGGCTATGCAGATATTGCTTTTAAAGTTCACTTTTTTGGAGATGAAATCGAACAAATAGAGGCCTTTGATCCAATTGACAATTCGCGTTTGGAACAGTTTGACCGTGTCAAAATTTACCCTGCCAATATCTTTGTGACTTCTCCAGACATACTCCAAAATGCCATCAATCAAATTCAAGACGATCTGCTCAAACAAATCGATTACTTTAGAGAGATCGGTAAGCCTCTGGAAGCAAAACGCCTGCAAGAACGTACAGAATTTGACTTGGAAATGATTCGAGAACTGGGCTATTGTTCTGGTATTGAAAACTATTCTCGTTATTTGGATGGGCGTTCTCCAGGAAGTCGTCCGTTTTGCTTGTTGGACTACTTCCCTGAGGATTTTTTGATGATTATAGATGAAAGTCACGTAACCGTTTCTCAAGTACACGCCATGTACGGTGGAGACCGGAGTAGAAAAGAAAATTTGGTTGAGTACGGTTTTAGACTGCCCGCTGCTATGGACAACCGCCCTTTAAAATTTGAAGAGTTTGAAGCCCTTCAAAATCAAGTTCTCTACGTCAGCGCGACTCCATCCGACTATGAGTTGGAAAAGACGGAAGGTATTTATGTAGAACAAATCATTCGTCCTACTGGACTTCTAGATCCAGTAATTGAAATACGTCCCAGTTTAAATCAAATTGATGATTTGATGGAAGAAATTCAAATACGTAACGAGCAAGACGAACGCACCTTGGTCACTACCCTTACTAAACGAATGGCAGAAGAGTTGACTCAATACTTAAGTCGAGCGCAAATTCGTTGCCGCTATATTCACAGTGATGTAGATACTTTAGAGCGGGTAGAAATCATGCAGGACCTGCGCAAAGGAATTTTTGATGTGTTGATTGGTGTCAACCTTTTGCGAGAAGGTTTAGACCTTCCTGAAGTATCTTTAGTGGCCATATTAGATGCAGATAAGGAAGGCTTTTTACGCTCCAACCGCTCACTTACCCAGACCGTTGGTCGTGCAGCACGGAATGTTAATGGTAAAGCCATCATGTATGCCGACAGCATTACAAAAAGCATGCAAAAAACAATAGATGAAACCAATTATCGCCGAGAAAAGCAGCTCCAATACAACCAAGTGAACAACATTACTCCCAAGGCTTTAAACAAATCTCTGGACAGTGCCTTGGCGAAAAACTCAGTAGCAACGCATGCTCAAGAATTGGAAGCCCGTAAGGTTGCCGAAGAGCAAAAGCGTTATTTAACTAAACCACAGATAGAAAAAAAAATCAGAGTGTTGCGCAAATCCATGGAAGAAGCTGCAAAATCACTTGATTTTATTGAGGCAGCTAACTATCGTGATGAAATAAAAAACCTACAAGAACAGTTATAAAGAGAAAAGCAGAATTAATGAAAACTTTTTATTCTTTTTTAGTTAGTTTTTTACTCTTTAGCAACTACTTTGTACGTTCTCAGGAACTCAGTGCACTTGTGTTAGACAGCCTCAATCAAAATCCCATCCCCTTTGCCAGTATCTATCTTAAATCAGGAAGTGGTGCGGTCTCTAATGAAGAAGGACGTTTCCGGCTGCGATATAATACTGCGGAAATCCCAAAAGATTCCTTGTTTATTTCCTGTATGGGCTATAAGACCCTAAGTATTCCCCTGGATCAGCTTCAAGACAGCATCTTTTATCTACCGCCTAAAGCCATCGCTTTAAACTCAGTAATCTTGAGTAATAAA
>JAYPMN010000074.1:0-2122 GCA_038129925.1 Flavobacteriaceae bacterium | reverse complement strand
CTGAGAAAAAAGTGTTTTTTAGAGAAACAGGAAACTCAAAATTTGAGAAACTAAACTTGAACATCAAAAAAACCTCTATTGATGAATTTAATCAGGTGTTTTGGGACAGTATTTTATATAAAATTCCAAAAACCAATGAATGGTATCAAGAATTTGCAGGGACGCTTTACGGAGATTACACTGAGGATAATCAAAAAATGGAGCTTGAAAAGGCCTTGGATTTAGAAGACAAAGAAAAGTCTGCCATCTTTAAAAATACAGAACAACTATTTGATACCATACTCAAAGAAAATATAAAAACCACTTCCTATTTTAAAGTGCGTTCGGGTATCATAAGAACGAAATTGGAACCAGATGAAATCAATTCAGTTGAACTAGATACCCTTAGAACAGAAGAAAAAGAATGCACCAGAAAAAAGAATTTTTTGTCTAGGAAAAAAAATACGCTTACCAACTTGCTTAAAAATTTGTTTAAAGAAAACCAACTTAATATTTCCATCCTTAATAAAGCATCAAAATATAATTTTACAGTTAACAATTTGACGTTTATTAGTGATACTCCTGTCTATATTTTAGACTTTTCTCCCAAAAGAAATGCAGATTTTTCTGGAAGGATGTTTGTAGATGCAGACCGATTGGCCTTAATCCGTTTAGAATATAAAAACATTCAAAATATAACAAATTTTAGCATGCTAGGAGTTTCCTATTTAGAAGATCTTAAGGAGGTTATTGTCCAATTTAAAAAGGGGTTGAATGGAAAATACAGTGTTGAATATCTAGAATTTATTTCAGGCTTTAAGGGAGGTTTTGCGCGCCCCTTAGTCATTACAGAAAAAAATAAAGTGGTCAAGGGGCGGAATAAACAAAATCAACTTAAAATGGACTTGGACATCGCAACCCGACAGTATCAAAAATACCAACTGGTAGTCTTTGAGACTAAACCCATCAGTCAAGAAGTTTTTGATGCATTTAAGGAAGCGCCCAGGATTCTACCGGTGAACTTAACCGAATATGACCCGGACTTTTGGGAAGGCTATTCCATCATAGAACCCAATAAAGCCATTAAAGCTTTTAAGGTGGTTGAATGAGAATGTTGTTTTTTCATTAATTTAGTGAAAACTGATTAAAATGAAAAAAGTTCTCCTATACTGTTTTACTCTCCTTCTGCTGCTCAAATGCCAAAGCCCTTTTGAAGAAACAAATCCACTGGTATTTAGGGTCAATATCTTTGACGTCCCCAACAATAAAATGGAAGTACTCTTTAGCATTCACAATCCAACCCCAGAGGTTTGGGAAGGTGGAGCATGGTCATTGCATTGGAATCAATTTTTTGGTTCAATTAAACCGGAAAGCCTTCCCGAAGGAATTAGCGTAAAACCTACTCAAAACAGTCAATATTGGGTTTTGAATTTTGGGGAGGAGTACAGTTTAAATCCCGGAGAACAAATGGAGTTTTCTGCTCTTCAGTCAGGTATCATGACTCGTTTGGTCATGGGGCCCGTTGGATTTTTTGTTCACAATGCTAAAACGGGGCACAATTTTGATTTAGCACATACCATTCTCTGGAAAGATGCTCAAGGCTTAGAAAACCTCAATATCCCATCTGCAGCTGATCGCTATTCGAGCTATGAGGGTATTGAGCCTCTAGAAAAAGAGGCGCTCCACTGGATTGTCCCCACACCCCAAAAAATGGAATTTAACCAAGGAAGTTATCCCTTGACAGAAACCCTAAGACTTAACTTTAACTCATTTGGAGAAGGCGGTACTTTTTTAAGCGATCAACTACAAAAGGGACTAGAACTAAAAATTGCTCTTGAACAAAGTGCCGAGGCGGAAATTCAAATCAGAAAAAATCCCTCTTTAGCTGAAGAGGCGTATCAATTAAAAACTAATGCTGACGAAATTGAAATTCAGGCAGCAAGCACTAAGGGTGTGTTTTATGGACTGCAATCACTACATCAACTACTACTTGTCGCAGAAAGAGAAGGGAGTGGTATTCCTTTTGTAACTATTGAAGACGCACCAAGATTTAAGAATCGTGGATTTATGATGGATCTTGCGCGCAATTTCTATCCAAAAGAAAAAATCATACAGATTTTGGATTATATGGCTTTTTACAAAC
>JAYPMN010000073.1:0-7354 GCA_038129925.1 Flavobacteriaceae bacterium | reverse complement strand
GATTAAAAGCAGTTGCCAATTTTTGTTCTCTGGTTGCATTGGGAAGTAAATCTCCAGCTAATTGCCAAGTAACAAACTGATCGTAGGGCATGTTCTCATCGAAAGCTTTAATAACCCAATCACGCCATGGCCACATGGTACGAAGTCCGTCGGCATGAAGTCCATGAGAATCAGCATAACGAGATAAGTCCATCCAATCAACCGCCATTCGTTCTGCGTAAGCATGAGAATTGAGCAGTTTGTCTACTAGTTCTGTATAAGCTTCTTCACTTGAATTGTTAAGGAAAGAATCAACTTCTTCTACAGTTGGAGGCAAGCCAGTAAGGTCAAAATAGAGTCGTCGAACCAGTGTTTCTTTGGAAGCGGGGTCAGAAAATTTCATCCCATTTTCCTCATGCTTTTTTGAGATATAGTAATCAATAGTATGATCCACTGTGAATGGGGTGGCCTTCTTTTTAGGGGAAATAAAGGACCAGTGTTCTTTCCACTCTGCGCCTTGTTCAATCCATTTGATAAGGATGGCTTTTTCTTTAGAACTCAATTCTAAGTTTGACTCAGGAGGGGGCATTTTTATTTCATCATCAGTACTTAGTATCCTGTGCAAACTTTCGCTTTTATATAAATTTCCCTTTGAAAATGCTTTGTTTCCACTTTTTAAACGAGAAAAAGCAACTTCTTCCAAATCCAATCTTAAACCTGCTTTTCTGGTTTTTTCATCAGGGCCATGACATTGGTAGCATCTATCGGAGAGTATTGGTTTAATGTGGTAGTTGTAATCTACTTTTTCAGGGAGATTTTCTATTTCAACGACAACAGCATCAGGGATATTTAAACTGCATTGAATAAACAATAAAACAACAGCTAGTAGTTGAAGCAATCTCATATAAATATGTCTCTAAATTAGTTAACTCTTGGTTGATTTACTTTTGGCATATGAATCTAAACTAAGATAGAAATTTTTTGGAAACGATTTTAGAAGCTTTGGGAGGGGATATCTAAAGGCCAAATGATTGCCCCTTTCTTGCAATATTAAATCCTTGATTGAGCACCCATTTTGTCGCGGCACTATTTGGGTTAAGCATAGGGTTGGTGTGATTCATATGGATAAAATAAACTTTCTTTTTGAGATGGTTAGGAGAAGTTTCCAGCAAAGCAACAGTCTCTTTTACAAGGGGATGAGGTATTTCATCAATAGGTCTGTGGTCAAGTTCGGCCTCGTCAAAAAAGGTAGCATCGATAAAGGCGTAATCTACTGTTTTGAGTATCTCAGCTAAATCTGTATTCCAACGTTCCCATTTATCAATGTCGGGCAGGAATAAAGCAGTTTTATTAGGCCCCTGAATTCGGTAACCCACAGTTTCTGAAAATTCATCTCTATGGGGAACTAAAATTGGAGTAATTTGAACGTTACCAAGAGTTTTCGGACGTTCAGATGTCATTTTGATAAGTTCGATATTTTTTAATTCAACCAATTGACTCCATGGGGCATTGCTTTTTAAAAAAGAGCGCATTCGAGGCATGACATAAACAGGGATATTTTTAGTTCCCAAAGCTTCTTTACCTAAATACATTAAACCTGTATAGTGTCCAATGTGGGCATGGGTCAAAAAAACCGCTGTTGGACTATTTTCTAGGTGATTCCATTGAGACACAATGTCTGGGCTTGCTTCAAAAAGAATAGAGGTATTGATTTTAGGTTGCTTGACAGCTAAAGCTGTGACCTGATGTTGTGCCCCTTGTTCAGGGGTTAAATTGGAACAGCAACTTTTAACGCAACCGACGTGTGGTAGACCGCCGTCTTGAACGGTCCCTAAAACGACTAGTATTGGCCTTATTGAAGTTTCTTTGGTTTGAGAAATAAGATTAAAAAAAGTAAAGCATATCAACCAAAACCACCTTGTTTTTGACACAAGAGAATTTCTAAGGTTTATCTTCTTTGTTAGGTGGTACCTCAATTTTAGGCTTATATTTTTCATAAATGATTTTTATTTTTTAAAATGTGAAAAAGATCTTTAGAAGATAATTACAAGTCGATTTATTTACTAAGGATGTTTATTTTTATTATACTACGCAATACGTAGAAACTATTTTATTTATGTATTTTTGATTAAATTTAAAATTAACTAGTTTCCATATGAACACATTTAAAATATTTTCTTGTGTATTATCATTTACAATTTTGACTTTATTTTTTAGCTGCTCCAAAGAAGACGACCCAATACCTGATAAGAGTATAGGTGAATGGCAAGTTTATTCAATATCAAATTCTGATGGGTCAGTAACCATTTGGGATGAATTAAAAGCAACTTTAGTTGAGCTAATTCCAGAGTATTCATGTATGGAATTTACGGCTACTATAACTGAACAAATCGTCAGCACTACATATGTCATCATAGATCAGAATTCCAGAGGGTGCCTCAGCCCATCAATTTCTGTTTACACTTGGTCTATTAACCCTGAAACTGGACTTTACGAATACGCGCAAGGAAATAATGTTATTAATTACATGATTTCTTTTTCCAATGGTGATAATAGAATGACCTGGAAAGATCAGACTAGTGGAACAATCACCATTTGGGATCGTGTTGTTGCCGCTACAGCTGAAAGTATAGAATAATTAATTTAAACTTAGAATATGAAAAAAACACTAGCACTATTTTCCTTGCTTCTTATTGTATCATGCGGGGTTCAAAAAAATCTCAAGAGCGACCCTTATGTAGGCTCCTATCAAATGACTGTCTTTGAAGTCGATAATATCGGAGACATTCCCCTTTATCTTGATATAACAAAAGAAGGAGATGCATATGCCTCTGCAATTACGCCACAAGAGGGAGGAGATTTTGATTTTGAAATTGATGGGACTACACTTGAGGAAGGTGTTTTTACTATAGAGGCTTATGTAGCAGGATACGATATATATTTTGAACTTACGATTGAGGAAGACGAAATATCAGGAACTTTAATGGGAATGTTTGACGTGGAAGGCAGTCGCCGTACTGAGGAATAAACGTAAATTTATTGAACCATACTAAAGCGCCTTTGGGGCGCTTTTTTTATGTTTAAAACGTTTTTATTTCTGCTAAAATTAGAAATACAAAAACCAAAATAACAGTCCAATTTTCTTTATTAGGCCTAAAATAAAAAGCAATGTATAGTTTTTAGAAAATCTATTTTTCACAAGGCTATTTTTTATTTTTCATACCTTTTATAGCGGCGTAAAGCATCCAAATCAGGAGAGCTATGGCTCCATAGGCCAATATATTTCTTAAGAAATAACCCATATTAGTTTAAATGTCGCTCCTTGAGTTCGATGATTAAGGCAATAATCAAACAAACAGCAAGGCTTCCAAGAACAGTTCCACCTACTCCCATATTTATTATTTATTTAAATATAGAAATTTTTAAATACAAAAGATTGGATTTTTCTTTAAGAAAATTGATTTTATCTAAGAATTTATAACTTTAAAATTCAAAATAGCTTCAGAAAGTTCTTGGTAAATCTAAAAAACAATTAAAACAGAGATATGAAATCTATCAACAGAAGAAATTTTTTAAAAAAAACTTCCCTATCTACGGCTTCACTTTATATGGCAAGTAGTATTGCTTGTTCACAGGAAAAAGAAGCGAATCCTTCGGGAGGAACTTATATGGGAGATTACAAAGCACCCAAACTTGACAAAGTAAGAATTGCCATGATCGGTGTTGGAGCTAGGGGTAGTGGACATGTCAAACAATTGGCAGCTATAGAAGGAACAGAAATTGTCGCCATCTCTGATCTTTACGAAGATCTAGTCGATCGCTCTGTTAAAAACTGTGAATCGTTTGGTGATGGGCGTCATCAAAGTATCAAAAGGTTTTTTGGAGAAGAAAACCAGTGGAAAGAAATGCTTAAAACAGTAAAGCCTGATGCTGTATTTATTGCCACAAATTGGAAAAATCATGCTCCTATGGCCATAGAGGTTATGAAACAAGGAGCTCATGCCTTTGTAGAGGTTCCTCTCGCTTTAACTTTAGAAGAAATGTGGGATATTGTTGACACTTCAGAACGTACCCAAAAGCACTGCATGATGATGGAGAATGTAAATTATGGAAGGGATGAACTACTTTATTTAAATCTTTGTAGGAAGGGGATCATTGGAGAAGTTATCCATGCGGAAGCAGCTTATATTCATGAACTTCGTTTCCAAATGGAAGAACAAGAACGAGGGACAGGCTCCTGGAGAACACTACATTACGCCAAGCGGAATGGAAATCTTTACCCTACTCACGGTCTTGGCCCTGTTGCACAGTATATGAATTTGGGAAGAGGAGAAGATCAATTCTCAACTCTGGTTTCTTTCTCCTCACCAGCAAAAGGGAGAGCCTTGTATGCTGAAAAAAACTATCCTCAAGACCACAAATGGAATCAATTAGATTACCAAGGAGGAGATTTAAACACCTCTGTAGTAAAAACAGCTTTGGGGCGAACGATTATGATTCAATGGGATGAAACGAGTCCAAGACCGTACTCTCGGTTGAATCTGGTTCAAGGAACGAAAGGAACTTTAGCTGGTTTTCCAACGCGTATTGCTTTAGAAGGAGGCGTTGAAGGCGCAACCGACAGCCACCACCGTTGGGCAGAAGGAGACCAATTGGAAAAAATATACGAAGAACACGAACACCCAATGTACAAGCGCCTTGGTGCTTTGGCAAAAGAGATGGGAGGTCACGGAGGAATGGACTTTATGATGCTTTACAGAATAGTAGAGTGTCTGAGGGGAGGAGAGTCCTTAGACCAAAATGTTTATGAAGGCTGTTTGTGGAGTGCAGTTTCCCCTCTTAGTGAAGCTTCTGTAGCTCAGGGAGGAATGCCACAGCAATTCCCAGACTTTACCCGCAAACAATGGGTAAACACGAAACCTTTACAGATAATTTCTTAACTCAATTTTAGCATTAAAACAACCATCACTGTTCAAGCTCCTGCAAGAATTTGCTTTTTTGGAGACCATCAAGATTATTTAGGACTTCCAGTTATTGCAGGAACAATAGATCGCTACATCAAGATAAAAGCGATTCCGAATAATGAGAACCATTATTTTATACAACTACTTGATTTAAATAAAGAAATCACTATAAATCTAAGTAAGAACTCTAAATTTATAGAAACGGAAGACTACTTCCGTTCTTGTATGTCAGTACTCACTAAAGAAGGGGCTGTATTTTCACAAGGATTTACTATAGAAATATCAGGTACTATACCAGTAAATGCTGGTGTCTCAAGTTCCTCTGCTTTGGTTGTTGCCTGGTTGCGTTTTTTAATTCAAGCTCAAGAAGCAACTTGGCAGGTGACAGATTCTCAAATTGGAGAATGGGCCTATCAATCTGAGGTAATTTTTTTCAATCAGCCAGGAGGTTTAATGGATCAGTACACTATCGCACAAGGAGGGATGATTTATATAGACACCCAAAAAGGGGAGACTACTGCCTTAACTCCTAAAATAGGAAGCTTAATTCTTGCAGAATCTGGGATTGCTAAACAAACTCTAACTGTGCTTCAAAATGCTCGAAATTACGCTCAAAACGCCATAGAGGAAGTTAAACAGCAACAGTCTGAATTTGACATACACAAGGCAAAAAAAAAGGATTATCAAAAGTATCTACCCTTTGTTTCTTCCATTTACCAGCCTTATTGGTATGCAGCGATACACAACCATTTGATTACTCAAGAGGCTAAGCAAATTCTTCTAGAACCCAATCCAGATTTTGAGGTCTTAGGGCAGTTGATGGACGCCCACCAAAAGATTTTACAAGAGTGTATTCAAAATACTCCTGAGGCAATGATTGTCCAAATGTCAGCTGCAAAAGATGCGGGAGCTCTTGGAACTAAAATTATTGGCTCAGGCGGAGGAGGTTGTATGGTGGCTTTGGCAAAAGAAAATACAAAAGAGGAAGTTATACAAGCATTTAAAGAAGCTGGCGCTTCAAATGCTTATGAAGTTCAATTATCTTCGCATAGATGAAAGAAACAGTGTCCTTATTAATTATGGCTGGAGGAGCCTCTTCTAGAATGAAACGCTCTTTAAAAGACAGTTCCATTAACGAAGAGCTCAAAAAACAAGCTCAAGCGGTACATAAAAGTTTAATTCCTTTGGGTGTAAATCAACGCCCGCTTTTGTACTACCTAATAAAAAATGCTGTTGCAGCTGGATATACGAACATTTATTTGATAACAAGCCCAGAAAACAAGGCTTTTCACGATCAAATCGCATATTGGAAGCAGCAGCAAATCTTTATTGATATCAACATTCGTTTTGTATTACAACATGTCCCTTTGGATAGAGAAAAGCCATTGGGAACAGCGGATGCTGTTGAGCAAGCACTAGAGCAGTATCCTGAATTGCAAAAAACTCAATTTACAGTTTGTAATGGGGATAATTTATATTCATCTACTGTCTTTCAACGCTTAAAAGAGCCGCGTAAAGTTCCACACGCTCTGATTAGCTATGCTCGTTCTGGACTGAATTTTCCTGATGATCGCATTGCTAAATTTGCAGTGATGGATATAGACTCAGAGGGTTTTTTAAAAAATATCATTGAAAAACCAGACCCTTCAGAAGTTGACGAGTATATAGACAGTACAGGTGAAATTCGGGTGAGTATGAATATTTTTAGTTTTGACGGAGCTTTGCTTTATCCATATTTAAAAAATTGCCCAATTCACCCTGAGCGAAACGAAAAAGAATTACCGGAAGCACTTCGTTTGATGAATACAGTCAATCCTCAAAAAACCTTTTGCATACCTGTAATAGAGCATTTACCTGATTTGACTTCGGCAGAAGATATCTCTAAATTTGATGTGGAATAAAAAAAGTCTTAGGGTTTCCTCGTTTTCCCAAGACTTACAACACAAAACTAGATGGATATTTGTCGATTTCAATTAAGAAATTTAAAAGTTTATGTTAACTAAAAGATATTTATACTGCCTTATTCCACTGTCGTTTATATTCCTCCAGTGTAAACCTTCTCAGTCTGTTTTAGATAAGGTAATGTCAAGTTCAAATCCTTCGATAAAAAGGGTAAGACAGCAACTTAAAAAGCACGAGGTCCAAATTGTACTGACCGAAATAAATACTGATCAGCCCACTGCGTCTCAAATTTTAAAATCTTCTTTTCAATTGGACGAAGAGCACTATTTTTATCCTGCGAGTACAGCTAAACTCCCTATTGCTGCTTTAACACTTCAAAAACTTAATGAACTTAACAAACAAGGTATCCCAATAAAACGAACAACAGCATTCGAAATTAGGGATCTTCAAGGTAAGGCGATTCAGCTAACAGACACCACCCAAAGGGAAGGAAAACTGACCCTTGCCCA
>JAYPMN010000072.1:5240-7532 GCA_038129925.1 Flavobacteriaceae bacterium | reverse complement strand
TTTGAACAATTGTTATCGTCTAGTGAGGTACTCTATTTTCCTGCCAGTTACCGCCAGTCTTATGCTCTAGAAACTACTGACAACGCCAACATCCTGCTTCGTGCTGAAGTCTTAAAAAAACTAAGCACATCCAAAAAACCGAGGGTTGTTGTCACCTATCCCCAAGCTGTTTTTGAAAAACTAATTTCACATCACACTTTAAAACAGATTGGGCTAACTTTAAAAAAAGACAGTGTCGTTGCCCTTTCGGAGCTCAACGAACGGCTTTTTGAAATGGGTTTTGAACGGGTAGATTTTGTAACCGAACCTGGGGAATTTGCCGTTAGAGGAGGGATTATAGACGTGTTTTCCTTTGCCTACCAACACCCGTATCGCATCGAGTTTTTTGACGATACTTTAGAACGCCTCTCCAGCTTTCACGTTGAGAATCAAAGATCGGTAGCCGCTTATGATACCATTGAAATTTTACCAGACACTTCTAATCTAGAGACTACGGATAACCGCAAAACCATTTTAGAGTTTTTCCCTGCCAACAGCAGTTTTATCTTTGGAAACCTTGATAAAATTACCTCCAAACTGAAGAGCTTTTACGAAAAAGCCGAAGTGACCTATACCTCAACAGGGGTAAAGTCTCAATACCCTCCAGAGACTCTTTTTGTAAGCCCTCAAGAATGGCTAGACGACTGTAAAGAAAAATCCATTTTACTTTTGGAACGTACAGATCAACTCCAAATCAACGATCAGCTTTCCTTTAAGCAAAGTCCTCAACCGGCATTTAATAAGCAGTTTGAACTCCTGATCGACTACCTGAATAAAAATCACAAAAAAGGCTATAGAAACACTCTTTTTTGTAGTCACGAACAGCAGGCAAAACGCTTTCACGACATCTTTCAAGAGCAACAAGAAACAGTCCATTACACCACTGAAGTTTTACCGCTCTATCAAGGCTTTGAGGACTTGGAAGCGCAGTGGGCTTGCTTTTCAGACCATCAGATTTTTGAGCGTTACCACAAATTTAAATTAAAGTCGGATGCCACTAAAAAACAAGCACTAAGCCTCAAGGAGCTTACCCAAATGGAAGTAGGAGACTATGTAACTCATATCGATCACGGTATCGGAAAGTTTGGTGGCCTGCAAAAAATTGATGTCGAGGGAAATGCTCAGGAAGCTATAAAACTGATTTATGGAGAACGGGACATTCTCTATCTCAGTATTCACTCCCTACATAAAATCTGTAAGTTTAACGGTAAAGACGGTGCCGTTCCTAAACTCTACAAACTGGGCTCGAAGGCGTGGAAGGCACTTAAACAAAAAACTAAAAAAAGGGTCAAAGAAATCGCTTTTGATTTGATCGAACTCTACGCCAAACGGAGGCAAAAAATTGGATTTGCTTATGCGCCAGACAGCTATCTTCAATGGGAACTGGAAGCTTCTTTCTTATTCGAAGATACTCCCGACCAAAGCAAGGCTACAATCGCCATCAAAAAGGATATGGAATCCTCCCAACCCATGGACAGATTGATCTGTGGTGATGTTGGTTTTGGAAAAACAGAAGTTGCCATTCGGGCGGCGTTTAAAGCGGTAGACAACAGTAAACAAGTGGTCGTTTTAGTACCCACCACTATACTGGCTTTTCAGCATTTTAAAACCTTTTCATCACGACTTCAATCATTGCCTGTAAAAGTGGATTATCTCAATAGATTCCGATCAACTAAGGATAAAAATCGAATTTTAGGTGAGTTGGCTCAAGGTAAGATCGACATCCTAATTGGGACTCATCAATTAGTTAATAAAAATGTCCAGTTTAAAGATCTTGGCTTGCTTATCGTGGATGAAGAGCAAAAATTTGGTGTGGCAGTAAAAGAAAAAATACGATCGCTTAAAGCCAATATTGATGTATTGACACTTACAGCTACTCCCATCCCTAGAACCTTACAATTCAGCCTTATGGCAGCTAGAGATTTGTCGGTTATTGCCACTCCTCCTCCCAATCGATATCCCATAGAAAGCGAGGTAATCCGTTTTAGTGAGGCTCAAATACGCGACGGTATTCTCTATGAATTACAACGTGGAGGTCAGGTCTATTTTATACACAATAAGGTTGAAAATATCAAGGAAATTGCCGGACTTGTTCAGCGTTTAGTGCCCGACGCTCGGGTGGGTATCGGTCATGGACAAATGGAGGGGAACAAGCTTGAAAAAACACTTTTAGGCTTTATGGAGGGAGCGTTTGACATTCTTATTGCAACTACTATAGTTGAAAATGGACTGGATGTTCCCAATGCAAATACC
>JAYPMN010000072.1:0-5140 GCA_038129925.1 Flavobacteriaceae bacterium | reverse complement strand
GACAGTTTAAAAACCTATGTCAAAGAGGTACAAATCGATACCGACTTAGAAGTGTATCTTCCTGATGACTACATCAATATCGTCAAAGAGCGCCTGGCGCTGTATCAAAAACTAAGTACGCTCAAAACACAGGATGAATTAAACGATTTTGAAACCCAACTCATCGACCGTTTTGGACCCCTACCTGAAGAGGCTAAAGAATTGATCGAAAGTGTCCGTTTAAAATGGATCGCCACCCAACTTGGAATGGAACGACTACTTATAAAAAAGAAAAGCTGTATCTGCTACTTTTTAGCTGATCAACAGAGTGACTTTTTTCAGACTGCGGGTTTTGCTCATATTATTTCAGAGGTTCAGCAAAATCAAAACCATATGGTACTCAAAGAAAAAACTACAGCTCAAGGCATAAAACTTCTTTTAAGAATTGACAATATTCAGCGTATCACAACTGCAAAAGAACTGCTTGAAAAACTCTTGCTACCTACAGCAACTTCAAATTCTTGATTACTGTAAAAGCAGTATTTACCTGATCTTCGTGCATCAGTATAGTAAATTCGTTGGAAGTGGAAATCACTTCATTGATATTGACTCCTTCCCAGGACAAACGCTGGAAAATAAAGTAATAAATACCTGGTATAGTCACGTTTTCTGAGGGCAGTTTCATGGTAATGGAAGAAAGGTTTTCCGTCTTGGAAAAACAGCTTTCATCTTTAAATAATTCATCAACCAGAGGAGCAATATTATGGCTCACAATAATATTACTTTCCGAAACCCCTCTAGATGAAGTATAAAAAACTTCTTTTTTCTGTTCAATCTCTTTTAATAGATTGGATTGGGCCACCAACAAACTATCTGAAATCAAAAAAGAGTAATCGACCAATGAGGAACGAACAGTAATGTCTCCCAAATTCTTGAGAACCTTGATAATCTGTTTGGTTTGAACAAAATCTGCCGTATCCGAAATTCGCTTTAGAGCCATAACGATAGCTCCTGGTTTTACTGGCTTTTTAGTGCGTTCTTCGATATCATCTTGGATGGTTCTAGCTAGTGAAGTAAGATTGATAATTCCGTCTGAAAGGGCAGAAGATAGATAAGGTTTAGTCTTGATATAATCAACAACTGTAGCGGCAATTGTTTTCATTCGAATTTACTTTATTTAACAAAAGTAACTATTTAACACAAAATGTTAAATATAAAACATAACTGCCCTGCATAAAATGTATTTTTAAGGTGCTTGATACGCCATTTTTCACTCTTTTTTATAATAGCAATCACGTCAAAACGTAATTCTAAATCCAAATCGCTTACTTCTACATAGTGGTCAACTATACTTACGATTAACTTAATTTTTTTGAGGAGATAAAGCTTTCAGGAGTAACAAAGAAGTCTGTACTTCTTACTTTAACCTCTACACAAATAAGCTTTTTCTTCTATATAAGTAAGTCTACCTCTGCATGTCCATAGCGGTAATTTTTTTTCAGAAGGGTGTAGCCTTTTTGAAGTAAATAATCCAAGGCTTTTTCTTCGGCTTTATTTCCAAAGTGGTTGTGTTAAGCCATTTATTTCAATTTAGGGTTAATTAAAGATACGATCTCCAACGCACAAAAAGGATGAGATTTATGTATTTTTGGTGAAATTTAACCCACATGCCGAAACGCTTTACAGTTACTGCTGCCCTTCCCTACACAAACGGTCCAATTCACATTGGGCATCTAGCAGGGGTTTATATCCCAGCGGATATATACAGTCGTTATTTACGTTTACAAAATAAGGACGTAGCCTTTATCTGTGGGAGTGACGAACACGGAGTTGCCATTGCCTTAAAGGCGAAAAAAGAAGGTAAAACTCCACAGCAAATCATTGATCAGTATGACCAACTTATCCGTGAGTCTTTTGAATCTTTTGGTATTGCGTTTGACCACTATTCTCGAACTTCTCGAAAGATTCATCATCAAACTGCCCAAGAGTTTTTCAAAATTCTCTATGACAAAGGTGTCTTTGAAGAAAAAGATTCAGAACAACTATACGACCCAGAAGCAGAGCAATTTTTAGCTGACCGCTTTGTAACCGGAACCTGTCCTATTTGTCAAAATCCAGAAGCCTACGGTGATCAATGCGAAAGTTGTGGAAGTAGTCTAAGTGCAACTGAACTGATTCATCCCAAATCAACTTTAAGTGGAGCTCAACCTGAACTTAAAAAAACAAGACATTGGTACCTTCCTTTAAACCAATATGAGGATTTTATCAAAGAATGGATTTTGGAAGGCCATCAGCACGATTGGAAACCCAATGTGTACGGTCAAGTAAAATCTTGGGTAAGCAACGGATTACAATCTCGAGCCGTAACCCGTGATCTTGACTGGGGGATTACTGTTCCCGTGAAAAATGCCGAAGGAAAAGTGCTTTATGTCTGGTTTGATGCCCCCATCGGTTATATCTCATCCACCAAAGAATGGGCGGAAAAAAACGGTAAGGAATGGGAATCCTATTGGACTGACAAAGAAACTCAATTGGTTCATTTTATTGGAAAAGACAATATTGTCTTTCATTGTATCATTTTCCCGGTCATGCTCAAAGCATCTGATCGCTTCATTTTACCAGAAAATGTTCCTGCCAATGAATTTTTAAATCTGGAAGGACAAAAAATTTCGACTTCAAAAAACTGGGCGGTATGGTTACACGAATACTTGAAAGAGTTTCCCGATCAACAGGATGTTTTACGCTATGTATTGACCGCCAATGCTCCTGAAACCAAGGATAACGACTTTACTTGGGAAGAATTCCAAGCGAGAAACAACAATGAGTTGGTTGCTATTTTTGGAAACTTTATCAATCGTGTTATGGTCTTAACTCATAAATATTACGATGGCTATGTTCCCGAACCGGGTACACTTGAGCAAGAAGACCTAGATGCTCTGGAAACCATGGCAAAACTTCCAGCTAAAATTGGACAAACCATTGAAAACTACCGCTTTCGTGAAGCCAGTCAACAACTTATGGGATTGGCTCGCTTAGGTAATAAATACTTGGCAGACGCTGAACCTTGGAAGCTGATCAAAACAGACCCTGAACGGGTGAAAACAATCATGCATACCGCCCTACAGATTTCTTCTGCACTGGCAATACTTGCGGAACCATTACTCCCCTTTAGTTCTACTAAGCTTAAAAATATGCTCAATCTCGATTCTAAAAACACAAGTTGGGCTGCTGTAGAAACTCAAAAAGCACTGCTCGAACCAAAACATCTCCTGGGAAAAACGGCTTTGCTATTTAAGCAAATTGAAGATGATCAAATGGATGCCCAGCGTAAAAAATTAACCGCTGCCGCTCTAGAAAATAATATAGAGGAAAAGCTATTCGCTCCAGTAAAGCCCACCACTTCATTTAAAGATTTTGACGCTTTGGACCTAAGAGTAGCTGAAATCATACAAGCTAAAAAGGTTCGAAAGACCAAAAAATTAATGGAGCTCACTGTTCTAATGGGAGATGAGGAACGCACTGTAGTTTCGGGTATTGCTACCAACTTTGAAGAAGCCGAATTGGTGGGCAAAAAAGTAACTTTATTAGCTAATTTAAAACCCAGAAGCCTCAAAGGAATTGAAAGTCAAGGGATGGTTTTATTAGGCGAAAACCAGGGAGGTCATTTAGTTTTTGTTGGTCCTGAGGACCAAACTACAGTGTCGGGAACTCCAATTAAATAGTCAAACTATCAGCGCTATACCCATTGCATATCATTCCATTTACAGGCTACCCTTGCCTGAAAATCACCGCTTCCCGATGGAAAAATACGAGTTGCTCCCACAACAACTCATGCTGGAAGGAACCTGTAAAAAAGAAGATTTTTTTGAACCTGTACCTGCTACTATAGAGCAGGTAATTCGAGTTCACGACTCCAACTATGTCACCCAATTGTCAAATTTAGATTTATCCAAAAGTGAGATTCGAAAAATTGGATTCCCGTTGAGTAAAGATTTAGTAGAACGCGAATTTACCATAGCAGGCGGGACAATTTCAGGGTCTGAAAAAGCACTGGAAACGGGAATAGCCATGAATATCGCTGGGGGTACACATCACGCTTTCCCTTCTCACGGTGAGGCCTTTTGCCTTTTAAACGATCAGGCTATAGCAGCACAATTTCTGATTGATACCAAGAAGGCCAAACAAATTTTAATTTTGGATTTAGATGTCCATCAGGGTAATGGAACCGCTGCCATTTTTAAAAACAACACTTCCATCTACACCTGCTCAGTTCACGGAGCAAAAAACTACCCTTTCCGGAAAGAGCAAAGCGACCTAGATATTGGTCTTGAGGATCAAACAGCTGATAAAGACTATTTAGAAAAGCTTAAAAAACTACTCCCTCAATTACTCCATCAAATCAAACCGGATTTTATATTTTACCTTTGTGGTGTAGATATTTTAGGCACGGACAAATTGGGTCGGCTTAACTTGAGCATAGAAGGTTGTAGATCACGAGACCAACTAGTGTTTGAAACCTGTTACCAAAAGGGCATCCCAATGCAATGCAGCATGGGTGGTGGCTATTCTAAGGACATTAATATCATCGTAGAGGCTCATGCAAATACTTACCGAGAAGCTGCTAAACTTTACTTTTAGGAGCGCCAAGTTTGGCTTTTCATTTCCAATGCGGCAATTACAATATCCTTACGGCTTACCTGGCCCACCAAACGGTTGTTTTCCATTACAGGATAACGTCTTCTACTGCTTTTTGAAAACAATGAAGCCGCATCAAAAACGCTAGTCCTTGCAGCTATCGTATCTACTTCTCTTGTCATAAAATGGGCAACCGATTTATCTAAAATAGGAAGATTAAAATAGCGGCTGTCTGAGATTTCTTTCATACAGTCTGCTTCTGAAATTACTCCAACAAGCTTTCCAGATTCATCCACTACGGGACCTCCTGAAATTCGGTACTTAATGAAGGCTTTCATCACCTCATGAATGGATTGTTCAGGTTTAAAAATAACCAATTGACTGGTCATGATATCTGAAACGGTTAACTTACTGGGAGTGACCTTCACTTTTTTAGCTCTTTCTCCTTGAAAACTTTTTACTGGCATAACTTTTAGTTTTTAGGTCTCTTCAAGATACATTTTTTTATTGAATTTTTAAAACAGCC
>JAYPMN010000071.1:5257-7569 GCA_038129925.1 Flavobacteriaceae bacterium | reverse complement strand
CGGATATTTCCTTATCCGCATTACAGAAGGGGACTTGGAAGTCAGAGAATGGGAGAGTTGTTAAGATTTTCGTAAATATCTCAGATGAAAAAATAAATTTCGAAGTACTTGATTTAGAAACAGAAAAATTAAATAAATTATCAATTGATGCATATGATATTATAATTTTTGAAGAAACATAGATTTAAAATCATTTTAAATATAATTTCAGGGCATATGTTTTTTTAAATAGGTTTTTCTATTTGGAAAGGTATGTGAGATTTGATATGTAACCAATTCTCTCTATATTAGTTATATTATTAATCATAAATCAATTAAAATGAAAAAAAGAATTAAATGAACAATAGAAATCTTTTATTTCTCTTTTTTTTAATCTTGTTTGGTTCCTGTAATAAAAAAATCAAAAAAGAATTTATTGATGAGTATAATATCAGTCAATACATTAACAAATTCAATAAAAATGATGTTGAATTATATAAACAGTTTATTGCTAATGTTGATGTTAAAACTTTTTTATTAGATAATGTTCCTTTAATTGACATACCTGACAAAGACATTGAGGAAACCTATTATTTTAGGTGGTGGACTTATCGAAAACACATCAAAAATACGGTAGATGGTTTTGTAATTACGGAGTTTCTTCCAAATGTATTTTGGTCAATGAAACATAATACGATTAATTGTCCAGCTGGTCATCACATCTATGAAGGAAGATGGTTAAGAAATCCAAAATACATTTCAGATTATATTAATTTTTGGCTAAAAAAATCTGGTGATGGAATCAGACAATATAGTTTTTGGGTTGCAGATGCTTCACTCGCATTTCAAAGTGTTCATCGTAACGATTCTGTAATAATTAATCAGTTTCCACTTCTTTTAAAAAATTACCAAAAATGGGAAATTGATAGAAGAATTAAAAATAATTCTCTTTTCTGGCAATATGATACTAATGACGGTATGGAACATACTGTGAGTGGAAGAATACTTAAAAATGGTGTAGATACATTTACCGTTTCTGCAACTAGACCTACCATAAACAGCTATATGTATGGAGATGCAAAGGCAATTGCTAAATTTGCTCAAATACTTAATATACCTCAAATTTCTTCTTCTTTTGAAGAAAAGGCAGAAAATATCAAACAAAGTTTTCAAGATAGACTTTGGAACAAAAAACTTAACTTTTTTACCGTGTTACCAAAGGACTATAATGATGGGGATAGACCACTAGATGTAAGAGAACTCATTGGTTACGTGCCATGGTATTTTAATTTACCAGATGATAAAATGGAGTATGCAACTGCATGGAAAAAAATAAAAGATACTCTTGGTTTTGCAGCCCCAGTAGGGTTGACTGTAACAGAGCGTTCACATCCTTATTTTCAAATTAGTTATGAAGGTCATGAGTGTCAATGGAATGGTCCCTCTTGGCCTTTCGCGACAACACAAACCCTAAAGGCTTTAGCAAACCATATTAACAACTACACTAATCATCAAATGGTTTCCAAAAAAGACTATTACGAGCTTTTGTTACAATATGCTAAAAGTCATAAGAGAACTAATAATAAAGGGCAGATTATTAATTGGATTGATGAAAACCTTAACCCTTTTAATGGAGACTGGATTTCAAGAACTCGATTAAAAAATTGGGAGAATGGAACATGGAGTAAAGAAAAAGGAGATGTTGAAAGAGGTAAAGACTACAATCATTCAGGATTTTGCGATTTGGTCATATCAGATCTACTTGGACTGAAGCCACAATTAGATGGTAGTATCAAAATCATTCCTATGGTTCCAGAGAGCTGGGATTGGTTTTGTTTAGACAGGGTGCTTTCTAATGGACGTGAAATTAGAGTTGTTTGGGATAAGTATGGTGAAAAGTATAAAATTGGTAAAGGTTTTATGGTTTTTATCGACGATAAACTTGTCAAAAAGTCCCTCAATCTAAGAGACTTTAGTATTGACTCAATTTAATTTGTCCAAATAAATCTAAGATGCTAGAAATGAAAAATCATTAGATATTTATGTTAAAGAGACTTCAGATTTAGTTCAGATATCCAGAAGTGCTTTAATTAAAGCTCATGAGTTTCTAAATAGACAAGACTAATTCAATAGTATTTAAATAACTGATATACCTTCCCAAGTGGAGGGTTTTTCTTTTACACCAAAGCACAAAACCCAAATCCTCTGTTAACCTCATCTATCATTGCCCTATCCTGAGATTCTATGAATGCTGTTTTAGGGGTTGTTTGTGTGGGGATTAGTTTTTTAACCTTCCCAACTCTATCGTAAAGGTTAACTACCAGGAAGTTTTT
>JAYPMN010000071.1:0-5247 GCA_038129925.1 Flavobacteriaceae bacterium | reverse complement strand
TAATACTAATATTAGAAAAAATCAAATTCAGTTTGGAAGATGGACTGAAGAAAAAGCCTGGGAGTGGTATGATAAACAACCCTGGCTTGTGGGAACAAACTTTATTACCAGCTCGGCCATAAATCAACTTGAGTTTTGGCAAGAACAGACTTTTGATTCCGAGCTTATTGATAAAGAGTTAGAACTCTCTGCAAGCATAGGAATGAATACCCATAGGGTTTTTTTACACGATTTACTCTGGAAGCAGGACTCACTTGGCTTTATAAATAGAATAGATAAATACCTAACTCTTTCAGAGAAACATGGCATCAAAACTTTATTGGTATTTTTTGATGGTGTTTGGCATCCTCAGCCAAAATTAGGAAAGCAAATGGAACCTATTCCTTACGTTCACAATTCTGGATGGGTTCAATCACCTGGGGCAAGGATTTTACATGACAGTTTAAGTCATAATGAACTTGAATCATATATTAAAGGGGTAGTGTCGCATTTTGCAAATGATTCAAGAGTTCTTGGGTGGGATTTATATAACGAACCGGGTCAAATGGGGATAGCTTCACATAATATTTCAAAGGAAAGAGCAATAGAATTGTATAAAAAAATTGGTATAGAAATAACAGACGATAACTATTCAACTTACAATCTAAATAAAATTGATTCCAAAGAAAATAAACACATCAACACTCTTTCTCTATTAAAAAAAACGGTCAAATGGGTGAGAAAAATTAATCCATCTCAACCAATTACAATTGGAATATATGATTGGGATAAATGGTGGGATGATAAAAATAATTTATCTGATTTAAATAAATTTATAATTAATAACTCTGATATTATTTCTTTTCATTCATATGGATCAAAAAATGAAGTTTCAAGGAGAGTTAAAGAACTTGAAAATTATAACAGACCTCTTTTGTGTACTGAATATATTGCTCGTGAATATCAAAATACTTTTGAAAATATATTACCAATTTTTTATGACAATAAAATTGGAGCTTATAATTGGGGACTAGTTTCAGGAAAAACAAATACTATTTATCCATGGAAAAGTTGGGACTCAACATATAACAGTCCTCCAAATAAATGGCATCATGATATTTTTTATAAAAATGGAAAGCCATATTCATCTGACGAAATAGAATTGATAAAAAGTTTCACACTATTTGATAAAAAATAAAAAACCTGAAAAACCTTAGGAGTGGCATAAACATAGGACGCACTCCTATAAAATAAAAACAACTTTTCTTAGGTGATATATAGTACAAAATACATGTGTAATGCAAACTCTTTATACTTCACACCAATGGACACAACCCAAATTGTCTTAGTAAGTAGTTAACCCGTTTAGGCATTATTATGAGCTTCTAACTTCTCTTGCATTGTAGGAATTTATCTTCAAATTATAAATTAAAGACCCCTCTGCAGGTTATAAATCGTGGCTGAATAAAGGTCAGTGAATTGAAAACCGATAAATTATTAGAGCTATTCCGAACCTGCTTGTCAATATTTAAAATGTTAGTTGCTTTAATCTGAAACTCCCATTTAGCATCTTTATCTTTTCTATAGGAGATACTAGTATCCCAAGTTTGGAAGGTTTGTTTTTCATTATTAAAATCCTGTTGAGTATAACTGTATTCTGAGATTAGAGTAATTTTCTTTAGAATATATGCGTCAAATTCTACTGAAGGAGATTTTACTATAAATTGAGTTACTCTATTTCCTTGGTTGTTATTAATTAAACTATATCGATATCTAAAGCGAAGATTAGGTGCTACTTTAAAATTTGTTCTTATTTCTGGGGTGTAAGTTTGAGTTAATCCTTTATTTAAAGATTGACTTCCTTGCACAAATTGATTGATTTTACTATAGTTAAATGCACTATTTAGACTGGCTCTAATTTTTCCAAAAGTGCGCTGAATTCTTCCGAAAGCACTAAAACTTTCATCTGCAAAGTTCGAATTAAAAAAGGTGCTGGTTCGAATGATACTTTCAAAATTCGTCAAACTTCTTATTTGATCAATGTTATTGGTGTAGGATACTCTTGCAAAGACATTAGTATAGTTGAATAAATTGAAACTTCGATAAAGTAAACTAAGGTTGTGAGAAAGTGCATTTTGTAGGTCTGGATTACCAAACTGTATGCTATTGTAATTATTTAATACGAGTCCTCTAGCCAACCGCGTCACATCAGTAAATTGATTTTGCATACGGTAATTGAATGTTAGGGTTTCACTTTTCTTAAGTTGAATACGAGTTTCAAAATCGGGGAGTAAACGAATAAAATTTTCTTCAACCAAAGTATTGTTTTGTTCGTTTTTATTTCCGTAAGTATGGATAGAAAATCCGGGTGTAAAGGTAAAAATTCCGCTTTTGAATCGATAGTGTGCACCCAAATATACATCGCGAAAGTTGTAGGTCACGTCATTGATCACGCTACTCTCGTTAATAATGGGTGATGGATTTATGGAAGAGCCGTCCGATAAAAATTGAAAAATAGAGGAATCAAAAGCTTGATAACTTAAAATGGACCCAAGCGTAAGATTAAGATTGCTCTTTTGGTTAATGACGTGATAATAGTCGAGTTTAGCATCCAGTTGATTGGAAAATATCTTTCGATTTTGACCTAAGTTGAATTCCACCATTGATTTATCTAAACCTAGGGCTGTAGCAGTTGGAATAAAAGGGTTTAAACCATCAGTATCATTCATTAAAATTGCATTGTAAAAAGGATCTTCGTTTTTGATCAGGTGCTGCGCCTCGAAAGCAAAAATATTATCTTCATCTAAAGTGCGGTAATAGTTCAAATTTTGATTTATAGAAAAGGGAGTCACTTCCTCTGTTTGGGTAGTATTACCAATGACCGATGAAAAGACATTTTGATTTTGAGAATCATTAGCACCACGGAGGAATAAATCATAATCTATTTGATTATTTAAATCAGGCTTATACGAGGTGTTAAATTTCAGAAGCGCTTGATTGGAACGTTCAATACTGGTTTGTTCGGTAGTTTCGTCTGGAATTCGTATTCCAGTATTTGTGTATTGGATAAAGCTATTTTCTTTTGCGTCTATTACACTAGAATTCAACACCAGAAAACCAGTAAAATCAATTTTTTTATTGGGAGAATAACTAAAGTTTGTGGTTGCTAACTTATTTTCTATGCGCAATGCATTACGTTGATTGGTTAAAAAATTAAGACTGTTGTCTCCAAGGTTGATATTTGTACCACTTTGGCTGCTTGGTGCTCGAAAGCCACCGGTAAAACCACGAATATCTCGTCGGGTCAAGGCAACTTCTCCTGTATTGTTGATGTCCCCAATGAAATTAATCGTGTATTTTGGACTGTAATAAAAAAGCTTAGGTTGAAGCAGGTATAATGTTTCTTTTGGGGCATTCCCTCCTCCAAAGGTTACATTGCCAAACCAGAAGCGTTCTTTTCCAGATTTTAATTTGATGTTTATTGCGACATTATCTTGATTGTTTCTCACGCTGCGCAGCTGACCAACATCTCCATAGTTTCTTAATACTTGAATTTTATCTACGGTACTAGAGGGGATGTTTTTAGTAGCTATTTTAGTATCGCCTTCAAAAAAATCTTTCCCATTAACCATGAGCTTATTAACGACCTTGCCTTCAACTTCTATCTGACCATTATCATTAATTTCCACACCAGGTAACTTATCAATAATATCCTCTAATTTTCTTTCTGATCCATTTTTAAACGAGTCCGCATCATAGATTAGAGTATCCCCCCGAACAACCACAGGCATTTTTACAACAACCTCATCCAACAAAATGTCTGCCCGCAAGACATATTCTTTTTGAATATCTCCTTCCTGTGTCTCTAGAAGATCGTTAATTGTTTGTAAACCTAAAGCACTTACCTGTATTTTATATTTTTTTTGTGGTTGAAGTTTTAAAGAGAAAACGCCGTCTTCTTGTGTAATGGTATAGGAGTCTAGAGCCTTGGTTTCTTGATTAATGGCTACCAGACTAGCTGAGTATAAAGGCTTATTTAAACTATCAAGCACTACACCTGAAAAGGTTACAGTTTGTGCTTTTAATCCAAATAGACTTAAAAGGGAGATTAAGAAGATTATTCTTCTCATTTGATACAGGAATCTAGTTAGGCTAACTTCTTCTTCTTCTTCCGTAACTGTTTCGCATCTCTGTCATTTTTTTGATTATAGTAGCACGGTAGTCAGATTTTGAAATTACTTGTCCTTTAGTTGGAGCCTCAATAGAGTTACGCTGTTTAGGATTGATTTTAATCTCATAGCATAACATTGTGGTGTCACCTGTACTGACCTCTAAAATAAGTCCAGGTAAGCCCCAAAACTCCGCAGGACCATGTTTAACAGGAATTTGCAATGTATACCAAGCCTCAATTTGCGTCAAACGAATTTCAGCATCTTCAAGTGAACCAGAATTACTATTCAAATCTCCCCAAGAAAAATTAAACCAAGACAAATCTGTTGAAGGAACTACAGCTGTCGCCTTAAAGCAAGTATACCCCCCTATGTCCCTAATTTCGCTTTCCATCTTCCATTCAATGGACTGAAGTTGGTCTTGAACTAGGAAACGCTTACCATAAAATTCTTGTGCCTGAACTAGTTTGTTTTCCTCCACGTCTTTATATTGTTCTCCTCTTGCAAAATTAGCACCCCAACTATCTGTTGCACCAGAAATTGCATCAATTTTATCTTCCTCAACAAAAACGGATTCCGTAGTATTGAAGCTTAGAACATATGTTTTTTCTAATCGGTTTTTTAATCGTTCCTTAACCTGTTTTTTTTCTGCCTCACTCATTCTTGCCCCCCAGCTTCCCAGATTCATTTTTGACTTAGAAAAATAAAAAGCTTTACCTTGGAATTCTTGTGCAGAGATGGTGTAATTCCCTAAAAAAAAAGAAAATAAAAGAAATATAATTTTTTTCATAGCAGTACTTTTTACAAATATAATTAATTCTAATCAAGACTATTTAGTAGGTTTTTTATTAGAACAAGGGGTTGGGATTTGATATATAACCTAATATTTCTAACTTGGTAGTATTATTAACCATAAATCAATTAAAATGAAGAAAATATTACTACTGGTTATTATGGGGGTGTTTGCCGTAAATGCACAAAAAATAAAATCTGCTGGGAAGTGGATGGGAGAAGGTGAATTTCAAAATCAACCAATCATTTTTGGAAAAGATGATGCAATGTAAACAGTCAAGAAAGCTATTAAAGCGTATAATATTGG
>JAYPMN010000070.1:2754-7606 GCA_038129925.1 Flavobacteriaceae bacterium | reverse complement strand
CAACATCTTGCTGTTAATATTCTAGCAAAACAAAATCTGGATTTAAAGGATCTAAAGCCTCAATCAAATCAGGTAGAAACACGGTGCCCAATTCTAGGTAAAAACTCGAAAAGTTAAGTACGCGTTCTTGAAGATTGTCGTTAGGAAATAATTGCTCGTGAAGAAGCACCAATCTTTCAGCCTCATCTTTTAAAACACGCTTTTGGGCTTTTAATAATCGTTTTTCTAAGTGCCTGATTCCTTTAAGTTGTTTTGCTTGTTGGGCTTCAACCGCACCTTGAAAAGAAGCGTCAGTTTTTTTAACCAGTTGATGTAAACTGTCAAACTGCTTCCCAAGTTGCTCCTTTAAAGGAGAAAGATCTAGGTCGATATTGCTGATTTGTCTTATTTTTTTGTTTAATAGTTCATTGCGTTTCAAAAATAAATCTGCCGTTTCCAAATTCAACTTCTCAATTTTTTTAGCCAGCTTTTTGGAATATAATAGAGCTGAATTCCTCAACAAAAGTATTGGAAAAGGAATGTCAAAATGTTCAAAGGTAGAATTCAGCTGAAACCAATAAGCCAATTCTCCTCCACCTCCAATATAGCAAAGGTTTGGTAAGATACTCTCTTGGTATACTGGGCGAAGAATTACATTAGGAGAAAATCGCTCGGGATTTGTTTCAACCAACTTTATAAATTCGGCCTCTGAAAAAGACTGCTCTGTTCCGTACAAATGAAAAGTATTTTCATTTTTTTCAATACGGTGTCGTCCGTTGGGAGTTAAATAAAAAAGATTGATTTCTCTCGGATTTACCTGTGGAGTGTATAAAGTATTGTATTCTTTTTTTATATGCTCAACCTGAGAATTTACAGTTTTAAAGGATGGGCTACCTTGTAGTTCTTCTCTTAATATGGGTTTAAAAATTGATTTAAGAGCTGGGTGTTGGGGTTCGATTACAATCAATCCATATTCGCCAAAAAGAGTATTTACTAAACGCAAGGTTGCCTCAGATAAGCACTTTGAGCTTAAATAAGATTCATCAATCCATTTCTTGAGTTGCTTAGCGTTCACACTCTCGCCCAAATGTTGTTTAAACAGATCAAGAGCGGGCTGCAAATCCTCTAAAGACATTTCACCAACCGCTCCCGCTGCCTCTCTAGGCCATCGAATACTCTTGTCCTGATAGCGAAAAGCACTAATTTCTTCAAAATCGTGATCTTCACTTGCCATCCAGTAAATTGGAATGAAGTCTGATTTAGGATAAGTTTCTTTTAACCGTTTACAAAGGTTGATGGTACTGACGATTTTATACAAAAAGTACAGCGGCCCAGTCATCAAACTCAATTGATGTCCAGTAGTTATTGTAAACGTGTTTTCTTTCTCTAAAAGCGTTAAATTTTTAGCTACTGCTTTTGAATGGGTGATGAAAGTGTATTGCGCTTTTAGAGTCTTGACTAAAATTTCACGATGTGCATCTGGATAGCTTTCTTTTTTTAGTTGCATTTGCTTTTTAAAGTTCTCAACAGAAGGGTATAGACCATAAAATGGCTTCAGCTGTTCCGCTTGATCCAAATAACTCGTTATAAGTTTAGAAAAACGCTTGGTCTCTTCAAATGAAATAAACTTCTTTTGCATGCATCGGTTTGTGTAAAGATATTTGTTTTTGAGAAAAAAAAATACAGTCCGCCAAGAAAGCGTATTTTAGACTAAAAATAAATTTAATGATGCGTTTTTTACTGTTTGCCCTCGCTTTACTCTCTCTGAGCTCCGTTCAATCACAACTCCAATCTCCAGATGCGTTTTTGGGTTATGAATTAGGCTCTTATTTCACTCGCCACCACCAGGTAGTAGATTATTTTCAAATGTTGGAGGAAAATTCTCCTCAATTAAAATTGCAAGCCTATGGTAAAACAAATGAAGGTAGATTACTCCAATTGGCCTTTATCTCTACTGAAGAAAACCTTAAAAATTTAGAATCCATTCGCACTGCTCATTTACAGAATAGCGGTCTAATTACAGGCCCGAAAAATAATGATAAAGCAATTGTTTGGCTGAGCTATAACGTTCACGGTAATGAATCCTCAAGTACAGAAGCCTCAATGAAAACTGCTCACGCTTTACTAACAAAATATTCAGATTGGTTAAAAGATACCGTTGTGATTATCGATCCTTGCATTAATCCAGACGGGAGAGATCGCTACGTCAATTTATACAATCAAATAAAAAGCACTCCAAACGATACCAAACGTTTTACACGGGAACATAGAGAAGGTTGGCACAATGGAAGAACAAACCATTACATCTTTGACTTAAATCGTGATTGGGCTTGGTTAACGCAAGTAGAATCACAGCAACGTATTAAAAAATATAACCAATGGTTGCCTCATATACATGTTGATTTTCACGAACAAGGAATAAATAGTCCCTATTACTTTGCCCCTGCGGCAGAACCCTTGCACGAAATCATTACACCATTCCAAAAGAACTTTCAAGATATAATTGGAAAGAATCACGCTAAATATTTTGACAAGCAGGGATGGCTCTATTTTACCAAACAGCGTTTCGACTTATTGTATCCGAGCTATGGAGATACCTACCCTACATACTTAGGCGCAATTGGTATGACTTATGAACAAGCTGGTGGCGGGCGTGCAGGACTTGGAATAGAAAATGATGAAAACATTACCCTCACCCTTAAGGACCGTATAGAACACCATTACACAACAGGGATTTCAACGGTGGAAATTGCTGCTTTAAATAAAACTGCGCTTAACGAAAATTATCAGCAATTTTATCAAAATGAAACTTTGAAGTATCAGAATTTTGTTTTGGAAGGGCATGCTGACAAATTAAATGCATTGAATACACTACTCAGCAAACACGATATTCAAAGTTACTATTTGACTAAAGACGTTAAAGTCAAGGGATTTGATTATCAAAAACAGAGAAATACATCTACTTCATTTTCTTCAGATGCACTCGTCGTTCCGACCAATCAACCCAAAGGGAAAATGGCTCAAGTTCTTTTAGAACCACAAACAAAACTAAACGATTCCTTAACCTATGACATTACCTCTTGGTCCTTACCATATGCCTTTGGATTAAAAGCTGTAGCAACAAAATCAACCCTAGAGCATTCGCCTTATACCGTTGAAAAAACAAATCATTTGACTCTTCAAGAGGATCTATATGGCTATGCATTGGAATATAAGAGTTTAGAAGACTGTAAGTTTTTATCAGCACTTTTAAAAGAAGATTTAGGTGTTCGTTATAATCAAGTTCCCATAACAAATAGTGGCAAAGCTTGGGGTCGGGGAAGTTTATTTATACTTAAAGGTGACAATAAAAAAAAACCAAACCATTTAGAAAAACTAGCTCAACTTGCTGCCAAGTTTAATCGGAAGTTAACTCCCATAGAAACCGGATATTCTTCTTCAGGACCCGATCTTGGTGCAGCTCAACTTATACTGATTAAAGCACCTCGCATAGCCTTATTAAGATCTGATAAAGCATCAAGCTATAACTACGGCGAGATATGGCATTTCTTTGAACAGGTATTAAACTATCCGCTGATACAGCTTGATAGTAGTCGTTTAACATCGGCCCTTGAGCATATTGACCAACTCATCATCCCAAGTGGTTATTACAATAAATGGAACAAGACTAAATCTAACGACCAAGCATTGCTTGAATGGATCAATGGGGGAGGAAAAATCATCGCACTTGCTGGAGCACTTGATCATTTTGCAGATACAGATCCGTTTAAACTGCAAAAGAAAGAAAATAAAAAACTTGATATTACCGAAATTCTATACGGTGATCGGTCTAGAAACGAAATCAGTCTCATGACCACAGGAAGTGTATTTGAGGCAAGTCTCGATGAGTCGCATCCTTTGAGCTTTGGACTTGATCGATATTACACACTAAAATTAGATGAAGATGCTTATGAATTCATAGAGAACGGCAGTAATGCGCTTACTCTAGGAAATAATGCAAGTGCTTTAGCCGGATTTATTGGATATAAAGCCATTGAAAATCAAAACAAGTCTTTATTGGTTGGTGCAGAAAGAAAAGGACGTGGTAAGCTGATCTATTTTGTTGACAATGTTCTTTTTAGAGGGTTTTGGTATTCCGGTAAAATGGTGTTTACCAACGCGCTCTTTTTCTAAAGGGGAACTCTAAGACTTTACACCGGTGTTCCAATCAAATCGTAATCTGAGGCTTCAGTGATTAAAACTTGGATAAATTTTCCTTGCTTTATATAGTGTGTTGTAGCATCTATCAGCACTTCATTGTCAACATCTGGAGAATCCATAAAAGTTCTCCCAATGTAATGATTTCCCTCTTTTCTATCGATTAGACAACGGAAGGTTTTTCCCACACAACTCTGATTGTGCTCCCAAGAAATTTGAGATTGGATTTCCATGATTGCATTAGAGCGTTCTTGTTTGACCTCTTCGGGCACATCATCTTCCAATTGATGAGCATAGGTATTTTCTTCATGGCTGTATGTAAAACAACCCAAACGCTCAAATCGCATCGCTTTCACCCAGCGTTTAAGGGTTTCAAAATCTTCTTCGGTTTCACCTGGATAACCCACGATTAGTGAAGTCCTCAATACAATACCAGGGACTTCTTTCCTGAATTTTTGCAGCAAAGCTGTTGTTTTGGCTTCAGTGGTACCCCTTCGCATGGACTTTAAAATTGGATCAGCGATGTGCTGCAAGGGAATATCCAAATAATTACAGATTTTATCCTCAACTCTTATCACTTCGAGAACATCCTCAGGAAAACCAGTTGGAAAGGCATAGTGTAAACGTATCCATTCTATCCCTTCTACCTTAACCAAGGCTATTAGTAAATCAGCTA
>JAYPMN010000070.1:0-2654 GCA_038129925.1 Flavobacteriaceae bacterium | reverse complement strand
GCTTCTTTTTTCTGTATTTGTTCTAAAATGGTATTGACTGACTCTTCTTTGGCATTGTCAATAAAACCGCAAGTGTTAACCACAACAATATTTCCCTCTTTTTCATGAACTACTTCTTTTCCACTTGCACGTAATTGTCCCATCAATACTTCAGAATCATAGATATTTTTGGAACAGCCTAGAGTAATAACATTTATGATATTTTTCTTTAAAGATTTTGTTCGCATAGTTTATTGAAACAGTTGAGGGAGTTGACGTAGATTTTCCAAGCGCTCGAAGGCAGCACCCAATTCAAGTAGTAATTGCTCTTTTTTTGACGGAGCGATAAAGGTCAAGTTTTTGGGTTGCCCCATACTATCGTAGCCCATGGGAACACCCAAGGCGGGAAAGTGTGCAGCAGCAGCATTTCGTGCTGAATAATTGTCTATAGATAAAAAAGCATCCAAATCATATTCATCCATCGTTTGCTCAAAATAATCTTTAGCAGTTTGCATAAGCTGCTGCTTTTGAGCTTTAAATTCAACCTGAGATCTTTTTTCTTTTGTTATTCTCATAAAGATGCCTTGGCCGTAAGGCGCGTGTAAAAGCGTATCTTTAAGATTAAAAGCAACCACATCTTTAACAGAATCTAACCCAAGTTCTGGATGCGCGAAAGTATTGAGGTATTGAGGTAAATCAACACGCATGTCCACATCCAATAATCTTCTAAATTGATTCATTTGAATTTCTGGGGGATCAAATGAAATCACAACAGCACCCCTGGCTTTCATCGTGGCGACAGCTCTTTGCATCAAACTGTCTTTTTCAAACCTTCTATTTAGTCCAAGACGTTTTCCTTTTAGGCTGACAGTGTCTAGATGGTCAAAACGTATCGGGCTGGCTTGATAACTGTAACTGTCCCTTTTATCTTCACCAATCAAGGCACTCATTAAAATGGCATTATCTATGACGTTTTTTGTCATGGGACCTGCGGTATCCAAACTACTTGAAATCGGGACAATCCCACTCCTGCTTAAGGCCCCAATAGTAGGTTTTAAACCAACCACACTGTTTTTTCCAGAGGGAGATAAAATAGATCCTGAAGTTTCAGAACCTATAGCGGCTACAGCATAGTTTGCAGCTACAGCTACCCCACTACCTGAGCTAGAACCTCCAGTTTCAAAAACCCTCCTCCCATAAGGGTTTAAAGTTTGCCCCCCTAGGGCACTATAGCCTACTGGACACCCTTGACAAAAATAATAAGCCCACTCACTCATATTAACCTTTCCTAAAATAAGTGCTCCTTTAGCTTTTAGTTTTTCAACTATAAAAGCATCTTGGGCCGGAAAATTATTTGCCATAGCAGCAGCACCAGCCGTAGTTGCCATTGGAGTTGCGTCAATATTATCTTTCAGGAGAATCGGCATACCATATAAAGGGTGCTCCATACCTTTCAAGCGATCTCGGTCGTACTGACGCGCTTGCTCCAAAACGTTTGGATTCAGTGAAATGAGCGCATTTAAAAAGCGAGTGCGATCTAATTCAAAAAGATATATTCGATAAATGTAAAAAAGGGTCAATTGTTCGTAGGTTAAATGACCTGAATTAATGTGCTTTTGTATACTTGGAATGTCCTGTTCGAGAATATAGGATTTTAGGGCGTCGTAATCCTCTTGATTAAATTCACTCAATTCCTTTTTAAAGGGAAGAAAAAGAGCATTTCGATCACTGTGTTTGGATTGAATCCTTTTATATCGCATACGAGCTATAGGGTGATCTGCGTTGGCTGTCAATTCTTCTATTTCATCATAGGCCTCCCATTGATTTAATTGAGCTGGTGAAGGTGTACATCCAAGCCATACAAAAAGGAAAATAGATAAAAGGGTATAAATAGGTTTCATAAACTAATAGTTTAAAACTCTTTTTAGAAATCGGATTGTTTCAAATGCCACATCCTCGTATTCATCCGTTGAGAGAGAAGCAGTTAGTACATGATCTTCAATATCGTCAAAAGCGACTTTATGCTTTAACGAATCAGCTGTTCCCAACTGATTAAACATTTTCAGCATGGCGGAAACAGATACAACTTTATCTTGTAGGCTGTCATTTTTATAGTAATACCCTAAAAAAACAGGAAGTTTAATTTTTTTGAACGTAGACCTACGCATTTTTAAATCCAAGAATTTTTGCATGTGTGTCGCCGCTTCCAAGCGTGATTTAGTTGTCCAATACTTTTTCTTTTCTTCCTTGTCAGTTTGCATGTAGTGATAATTACCACCCTTCACCAAACGAGATATCTGAAGCCCCCATGGCTTTGATAATAATATGGCTTTAGGGTCATAAACTTTGATGTTGGGACCAAACAAAGCTAAAGCAGATACTTGAGGGTCATCTGCTAAGGTTAAACCAAGAGCTCCTCCATGAGAGGTCGCTAGAATGATGACTTTTTCTCCAAGGCGTTTGGCTATTTCTAAAGCTTCTTTTCCAGACTCCCAGAATCCTTCATTGTTGAAATTAAGCATCGGCTCATCCTCTTCCAATCCATGACCGTACAGTCTTGGTATGTATAAATTAGCTCCTAAAGCATTGGCCACCATTTGGTGAACCGGATCTCCTTCTTTACCAGAGGCCGTAAAACCGTGAAGGTAAACTACGCTATAAGCTGTTTTTTGAGG
>JAYPMN010000069.1:7186-7622 GCA_038129925.1 Flavobacteriaceae bacterium | reverse complement strand
CGAGGCTCCTGCAAACGGAATTTCAGGAGATTTGCTAGTTCTTATTGAAGAATTAACTCACGATACTTTTGTTCGAGAAGGAAATCATCTGCATTATGATTTATATGTAAGCATCTCTGAAGCTGTTCTTGGAGTTTCCAAAGAACTTAATCTACTTGAAGGTAAGGCTAGAATTAAGCTAGATCCTGGGATACAGTCCGGTAAAACGCTTCGACTTAGAGGGAAAGGTTTACCCAGTGTCAACGGTTATGGTACTGGCGATTTACTTGTTCACGTTAATGTCTGGACCCCAAAAAAGTTAAACAAAGAGCAGCAGCAATTTTTTGAGAAAATGCTTGAAGACCCAAATTTTACGCCTAATCCCGAGAAATCAGACAAATCTTTTTTTGAAAAAGTGAAAGATATGTTTGCTTAATTTGGATTTGAATCAAAAAAA
>JAYPMN010000069.1:4069-7176 GCA_038129925.1 Flavobacteriaceae bacterium | reverse complement strand
TGCTTAAACTATACTATTATAAAAAAAAATAATATATATTTGAATTAATATCAACACCTTTATGTTGATATTATTTTTCTTTTTCATAGCAATTTTTTCCCATCCTCTAACGAGGATGGGTTTTGTTTTTATAGTAACTTCCCCAATAATTATGAGACTTATAAATAAATTTATTGAACTCTTAAATTACAAGTTTACCATAGGGAGCTCTGTAAGTTTTACTCCGAATACGGTGTTATTCGTCATTTTAATTATTCTGCTAACATCTTTTATGTTAAAAATTCTGAGAAAATTACTTTTCAGAACTCTTTCCAATGATACTAAAGTAAAGTTCAAAAGCCTATTCTCTTTTATCAACTATTTTGTCTATATCGTAGTGGCTCTGATCATACTTCAAAATGTAGGTGTAGATGTAACTGCTATATTTGCTGCATCTGCTGCTTTATTAGTGGGTGTTGGTCTTGCGTTGCAAACCTTTATTCAGGACATCATCTCCGGGATATTCATACTGGTAGATAAGTCAGTTCTTGTTGGCGATATAATTGAAGTAGACGGACAAATTGGTCAAGTTGAAAACATCAAACTGAGAACGACTAGAGCAGTTACAAGAGAAAACAAAGTACTCATTATACCAAATCATAAATTTTTAACTTCTACGCTGTTTAATTGGACAGAGAATGGCATCATCACCAAAGAGATTGTTAATGTTGGAGTTGCTTATAAAAGCAATCCCAAACAGATTGAGCAAATGCTTTTAAAAATAGCCAAAGATCACGATAAAGTTTTATCTAATCCTGATCCATTTGTATTGTTTAGTGATTTTGGAGATAGCGCTTTACTATTTCAGTTGTATATCGCAGTAGACAGCAGTTTTGTTGCCAATGTTGTAAAGAGTGATTTGCGCTTCACCATTTTTGAGGCTTTTGAAAAAGAAGGAATTGAAATTCCATTCCCTCAACGAACCCTTACTTTTGCTAATTCACCAACCCCTTTAAAATGACTCAAATACTACTTATCGAAGATGAAGAACCGATCAGAAGAGTGATGGTTAGAATTTTATCGGAAGAAAGTGCTTCTTATGAGATTACCGAGGCGGAGAATGGAAAGCAAGGCTTATCTAAACTCGAAAAAAATGCTTTTGACTTAGTTTTATGCGACATAAAAATGCCAAAAATGGACGGTATAGAAGTTCTGCAAGCTGCTAAAACCAAGGGAATTTACATTCCTTTTATTATGCTAACTGGCCATGGCAATGTGGAAACGGCTGTAGAGGCGATGAAGCTCGGAGCCTATGATTTTATTGCCAAGCCCCCAGATTTAAATCGTTTGCTTACCGCAGTTCGTCATGCAATAGAAAACAAAACACTACGTAAGGAAAATTTAAAATTAAAGCGTAAAGTTGCCCAAAAGTACAATATCGTTGGGGAAAGTGAAGAAGTAATCAAGATGAAAGAAATGATTTCTAAGGTGGCTCCAACAGATGCTCGTGTCCTCATCACAGGGGAAAACGGTACTGGCAAGGAGCTAGTAGCTCATCAGCTGCATCAGCAGAGCGAAAGAAGTAAAGAAAACTTTATCGAAGTAAACTGCGCCGCTATTCCTTCTGAACTTATTGAAAGTGAGCTTTTTGGTCACGTAAAAGGGGCTTTTACTTCCGCAGTCATAGACCGTTCTGGAAAGTTTGAGGCAGCCAATAAAGGAACTTTATTTTTAGACGAGATCGCCGATATGAGTTTAGCAGCGCAGGCTAAAGTACTGCGGGCACTTCAAGAAAAAAAGATACAACGCGTTGGAAATGGAAAAGATATTAGCGTTGATGTGAGAGTTATTGCTGCTACCAATAAGGATTTATTGAATGAAATCAAAGAAGGTCGATTTAGAGAAGATCTTTATCATCGTTTGGCTGTAATAATGATACATGTACCCTCTTTAGATGATAGAAAGGAGGATATTCCTTTATTGGTTTCGCATTTTGTGGACTTATTATCAAAAGAACAAGGTCTCGAAAAAAAGTCATTTAGTGAGGGAGCCTATGCCAAATTAGACGCCTATCCTTGGACGGGAAACGTCAGAGAATTGCGAAATGTGGTCGAACGCCTGTTAATATTAGGTGAAAATCCAATTAACGCTGATAACATTGTTCAATTTGCTCCTAAATAAGATTTTATGAACAAAATTATTTTACTTTTTATTTTTAGTTTGACAGCACATCTCAATGCTCAATCCTCTGCTCATGAGGAGCAAATCAAAACACTTTATCACAATTCCTTAACCTCAGGTAAAGCATATGATTGGCTGGATCATCTATCTAACAAAATAGGGGGGCGACTTTCAGGATCTTTAAATGCAGAACGAGCCGTAGCATGGGGTAAAACGGAATTGAAATCCTTAGGATTAGATCGAGTTTTTCTTCAAAAGGTCATGGTTCCCAAGTGGGTAAGAGGGACCTTTGAATACGCCAGTATAATTACAGGTCCTGGGATGAGTATGAATGTTCCCGTATGTGCTTTAGGGGGTTCTATCGCTACTCCCTCCTCAGGTTTACGCGCCGGAGTAGTTGAAGTTAAAAGCTTTGAAGATCTTGAAGCCTTAGGGGAGGAAAAAATAAAAGGAAATTTTGTCTTTTTTAACCGACCCATGCCTGCTGAATTGATCAATACCTTTGAGGCTTATTCCAAAACAGTCAATCAACGAACTCAAGGAGCAGCAAGAGCGTCACGACTCGGTGCAGTTGGAGTGATTGTTCGTTCTATGAATTTACGTCTTGATGACTTTCCCCATACTGGAAGTATGCGTTATGGTAATTTGCCTAATTCGATGCGTATACCTGCTGCTGCCATTAGTACTAATGGGGCAGAACTGCTCAGTTCCATGTTGGCATTAAATAACGATCTTAAGTTTTACCTTAAATTGGATTGTAAAAATTTTCCTGACGTGCCCTCTCACAACGTTATAGGAGAGATTAAAGGAAGTGAATTTCCAGAGGAAATTATCGTAGTAGGAGGACATCTCGATTCTTGGGATCTTGGTGACGGTTCCCACGACGATGGAGCTGGAATTGTACAATCTATGGAGGTTTTAAGACTTTTTAAACAAATGAATTACAA
>JAYPMN010000069.1:2231-4059 GCA_038129925.1 Flavobacteriaceae bacterium | reverse complement strand
AACGAACCATTCGAGTAGTTTTATATATGAATGAGGAAAACGGACTTCGCGGTGGAACAGCTTATGCGCAATATGCGAAGCAGAACAAAGAAAAACATATCTTTGCGCTTGAATCTGATGCCGGTGGTTTTTCACCGCGAGGCTTTGTATTTGAAGCTACCAATTCACAATTTAAACAAATTGAAAGTTGGAAACCCTATTTTTCTCCCTTCTTGGCCGATCGCTTTGAACTGGGTGGCAGTGGAGCTGATATTGGCCCTCTTCGAGACAATAATGTAGTACTCTCTGGTCTACGACCCGATTCTCAACGCTATTTTAATTTTCATCATGCTGCCAATGATACCTTTGACGCCATCAACAAGCGTGAATTGGAATTGGGTGCAGCAGCTATGAGTAGTTTGGTTTATTTGGTTGATCAATACGGATTTTAATTTTTTCCGTTAATGATTATCAGCCTTTCTAAATACACCAAGGAATTTCGATACAATTTAACCCTAGCTTACCCTGTTATCATTGGGCTTTTGGGGCATACTTTTGTCCAGTTAGTTGATAACATCATGGTCGGACAATTAGGTACTGCAGAACTTGCAGCCGTTTCATTAGGGAATAGCTTCTTTTTTGTAGCCATGTCACTTGGTATTGGATTTTCAACTGCAATCACCCCTCTAATGGCTGAGGCTGACGGAGCCAAAGATGTAACTTTGGCAAGAAAGGTGTTCATTCACGGTCTGATACTTTGCGTTTTTTTAGGAATTTTATTGAGTGCAGCAGTGCTATCTAGCAAACCATTGCTTTATCAGATGGGTCAACCAGAGGAAGTGGTAGAATTAGCCTATCCCTATCTGCAATGGGTCGGTATTTCTTTAGTGCCCCTGATATTTTTTCAGGGATTTAAGCAATTTTCAGAGGGCTTGTCTTATACACGTCCTGCTATGTATGCTACTTTGATAGGAAATGTCATAAATATTATTTTAAATTATTTTTTAATTTTTGGTTTCTGGATATTTCCAAAATTAGGGGTAGAGGGAGCCGCAATCGGAAGTCTTTTTGCTCGTTGTTCGATGTTGCTTTTTATGGCTTTATATGTGCATTTTAATTCAAAATTTGCAGCCTATGTGAAGCAAATTTCTTTCCAAAAGCCTCAAATGAATCTGTTTCAAAAAATTTTTAAACTTGGATTTCCCTCTGCGCTTCAAATGTTTTTTGAAGTACTTTTCTTTACCGCAGCCATTTGGCTCTCAGGGTTTTTAGGAAAAAACCCTCAAGCCGCAAACCAAATTGCACTCAACTTATCCTCCATGACATTTATGTTTGCCATGGGCTTGGGGGTTACAGCAATGATTCGAGTAGGCAATCAAAAAGGAAGAAAGGATATCGTCAGATTGAAAGAGGTTGCTCATTCTATCTTTATGCTTATTTTTATTTTTGATGTCATTTTTTGTCTGTTATTTCTCTCCTTAAATGAACTACTTCCCTGGATTTATTTAGATGGAAATAATCCGCTAGAATTTACCAATGTCACTGAAGTTGTTGAGATTGCCTCTAATTTACTTATTATATCTGCTTTTTTCCAGATTTCAGACGGTTTACAGGCCGTTGTTTTAGGTGCACTTAGAGGTTTACAGGATGTCAATATCCCCGCTTGGATTACTTTTTTCTCTTACGGTATTTTTGGTTTTCCCATTGCATATTACCTTGGAATCCATACAAAACTTGCAGCAACAGGGATATGGATCGGATTGCTCTCAGGGCTTTCATCCTCTGCATTATTACTTTTTATTAGATTTCGATATCTTACGAACAAATTAATTTCAATTGACCCATGGAA
>JAYPMN010000069.1:0-2221 GCA_038129925.1 Flavobacteriaceae bacterium | reverse complement strand
GAATTACCAAAATTTTTGATTGCCGACAACTCTGAATTAGAGGAGGTTTTATTTGTCATCCATACGGAATACCCTCGTTTTATTTTAAATGTGTACAATGATGACATGCATTGGCTTGAAGAGTTTGATAAAGAAGATGAAGCTGCTCTAAAATTAGAATCTCATGCGCTTATCGAATCCGCTTTTGAATTCTATGATAAAGAGATGGAAAATCTAGCCTAAATGGAAGTACTTTTGTCTTGGGATAAAGCTTTATTCCTATGGCTAAACGGCCTAGGAACCCCTTATTTTGACTCGTTTTGGATGATGATGACTCATCGGGCTTCTAATGTTTTGGTCTATTTCGGACTTTGGATGTTTTTTGGATTTAATTACTCTTGGAAAACCGCGGCTTACCTTTTGCTCTTTTCTGGGCTCTTGATATTGTGTACAGATCAGCTGACCAACCTATTTAAAGTGCAAGTCGGCAGATTGCGTCCTTGCTATAACGAAGAAATTAAAACACTTGTGCGTTTGGTAAAGCCCAACTGTGGTGGTCGTTATAGTTTTTTCTCAGGTCACGCATCAAACTCTTTTGCACTGGCTGTATTTTTCGGTCTGTGTTTTAAGGAATCCTATCGTTTTTTTCTTCCAATACTTCTTTTTATAGCATTTTTGATTGCCTACAGCAGGGTGTATATTGGAGTACACTTTCCACTGGATATTTTTGTAGGATCTGTTGCTGGAAGTTTAATAGGTCTAGGATTCTTCCGTTTGTGGAATTTTTTTAAGCTTCGTTTTTTAAGCTAAACTCAAATCGGGTTTGATGGGTGTATTCCTCATTGACTTTGACTAAAGTTGAGGGAAATTTAGGAATATTTGGTGAGTTTGAAAATTTTTGAGTTTCAAAACAAATGGCTTCAAAATGGGGTGGGGTAAAGATTACAACTCCCGGTTGGTCGGTAATTGTTTTCATTACAATCCCTGTTTCTGGTGAGTACAATGAGGCGATCTCTTTTTTATTTTGGTTGACTACAAAATAATCATCCAGCTTAATGCTGCCAATTGCCTTTTCCTCTCTAAAGTCAAATTTACTGTTCTCCACGTTAAGCATTGTACCCGTTGGAACTAGACTTTCTTTTAACTCTAGAAAATGATTGGCATTAATTCTAAGCTGTTGACTTCCTATGGTTTTGGAAGGGTTTAAACTAAAATAGGCGTGATTGGTCAAATTGATATGGGTAGTTGCTGAAGGGACTGCATGGTATTCAATACCTAGACTACAGCCGTCTAAACGGTAACTTACACGAGCGTGAACCGAACCGCTAAGCCCACTACTTCCATTGGGACAATGGTATTCAAAAGCAATACTGCGATTGTTTTCTTGAGCAAGTGGAGTCCACTTTTTTTTGTGCCATCCGCTGCTTCCGCTGTGGAGTAAGACTCCATTTTCATGTTCAATTTCGATAGTATTTTCCTCTAGCTGTATTGGGTTTTCAAGACGACCTGCAAAACGACCGAGAACCGCCCCTCTTGCCCATTCATCTGTCAAATAGTCCTGGGGATGGTCTAGCCCCATTATAAGGTTTGTAGGAATTCCATTTTTATCCTTAAACCAAAGTTGATGGAGTATCGCTCCATAGTCCAAGAATACAACTTTTAAATATTCGTTTTCAATAGAGAAGGTCTTCAAATCCTAGTGGTCTTCTTTTAATAATTCGGGGTATAGGTTTTGGAATTTTCTCAATCTTGGGATGGAAACCTGTCTAACGTATGGATTGTCAGGATTGTTTTTTTCATAATCTTGATGGTACTCCTCAGCATAGTAGAACTTTTCTAAGGGTTTGATCTCCGTCACTATTTCACTTGAAAAAATCTCTTTTTCTTGAAGTAAGGAGATGTAGTTTTGAATGATTTCTCGCTCTTGATCTGAGGTGTGAAAGGCTATAGATCGGTATTGCGAACCGTAGTCTGGTCCTTGTCGGTTAGAGGTAGTGGGGTCGTGAGACCCAAAAAACACTTGAACGAGTGTTCCAAAACTGACGATTGCAGGATCATAAATGACCTCTACTGCCTCAGCATGACCGGTACGTCCTGTACCAATTTGATTGTAGTTTGGGTTTTTTGTAAAACCTCCAGCATAGCCAGAATAAACTTCTTGTACCCCACGAACACTCTCATAAATGGCTTCAACACACCAAAAGCATCCCGATGCAAAGTAAGCTTTTTTATAACCGTCTTG
>JAYPMN010000068.1:0-7675 GCA_038129925.1 Flavobacteriaceae bacterium | reverse complement strand
ATTGTGTAGGAGTTATAGATTCTTCATCTATTTGTTCAGAAGAACAAGCAAAAAACATCAAAAAAATGATGATTTTTAAGAATAATGTTACTTTTTTCATCTAATTAATCCTTTCTTAAAATTACTAATTCTACCACAAAGCTTTAGTAATTTCTCAAAAATATAATTAGATGAACTTAATGAAGAGGACTTGCCAATGATTTAATTTTATATTTTTTATTGAAATAATATTTTTAATATGAAAAAGATTTTTGTTCTACTTACACTAACATTCTTAATTTCTTGTTCTGACAATTCTTCAGAAAGCATCTTTACTTTAGAGACATTTAACTCATCAATTAATCAAAGTATAATTTCAGGAAAATCGAATACGAACACTGAAATAGTTACAACAATAAATGGTGTTAGTCATACACTGAATCTGGAGGAAGATTTTTTTTATGATGAAAACGAAGATGAGTTTGTTCATCTATTACAGCAATACAGAGTAGAGTTTGAAGTTGAAGAAACATTTGTTTCAGTAAATGTTTTTTTCGACATTATGACCAATAGAGATAATAATACAATTGTGGATGGAATACCTGACGGATTGGGCGGAATTTTACCAACAGCAAATACTATGACTATAAATATAAATGGCGAAGAAACAATTGTAAGTGTACTAGATGCAAATGTTAATTATCCATCAGTTAACTTTGATAATGGTCAATATTCATTTGACATTTCTTTGTAAGGTTTTTATTTTTTAGGCAATAGTTATTCTATTTCCTGAACTTAATGAAGAGGATGAAATGATGATTTGAATTTAGTGATTTTGTGCTTAAAGAATATAAGGTAGAGGACAACTATAAAGCTATATAAAAAAGAGGTAGGGAGTTAAGCCTTTAACTTTTAACTGTGAAATAAAGAAAAACTCCAACTATTTAAGCAAAAACACCTAATATAATTGAGAAATATTTAGTTAAAGAATTGGTTTACAAATCTTAAGATAAGATTTGGATTGGGGACATTGGAGTGGAAGCTATGGTGTACTTCTTTCATAGGAAAACCCTCCTCTCTTACCTTGACTCCAAGAAGTGAACTTTACATTAATATAAATATCATCTTCTATTAAGTGTAGAACCAAATTTTTACCTACTACAGTCTTAGGTCTGCTTATTGCGTTACGAAAATAATCAAATGTCAGGCTTTCCAATTCATCTAAAGTACCAATTGCCCATTCAGTTCCAACGGGACTTTCAGTTTTATCAGCACTATTATTTTTAGCGATATTGAATATTTGCCCTCCAGTATTCCCTCTTGTAATCCATACATTCTCTCTTATTCTATCTTGATTTTCTTCCAAATTTGGATTTGCTCCGTTAGATTTATTAAAGGTAATAGTTGATCCCCTCCAAAATACAGGGCTTAAATTTTCATTTGTACTATTAGAACTGTTTGAGTCATTTGGTATTTTAATAAAAATAGCTGTTAAAGAAATGTTCGAGCTTACTGTAATGGTTAGTGAAGAGGTTAAAGCATCAACTTCTTCCCATCTTTGAAACTCATAACCAGTATTTGGGGTGGCAAGTATACTAAATTCAAAACCTTCTAAATAGGTTCCTCCATTTGTTGATACTGTACCTCCCTCACTTGCGGAAACTATTACAGTAAATTGTGGAATTACCTCGAATAGAGCTGTAACTGTTGCATTAGAACTGACTGAAACTATTACGGAGCTACTTGTATCCTCAATACCCTCCCATCCTGTAAAAGAAAACCCTTCATTAGGTGTAGCAATTATTTCAACTTCAGCGCCTTCTGGATATTCTCCACCCGCAGTGGATACAATACCTCCTTCACTACTTAAAACAGTAAGTGTATATAAGGGAATAAATTCAAAAAGTGCATTAAAAGATTCATTTGAATTTAATGTTATCGTTAAGCTATTTTCAGTTGAATCACTACCTTCCCATCCCACAAAATCATATCCTTCATCCGGGGTGGCGATTATCGTCACCTCTGTACCTTCATCATAAGTTCCACCCTCTGTAGACACTGTTCCTCCCTCTCCTGCTGTAACTGTTAAAGTATACTGTGTTGGGGCTGGAAATTCAGGCTCTGGAGTTGCTAAAATAATCGGAGGAGTGGTAGTGTCGTCTTCATTAGAAGAGCAGCTGTAAATTAGTGTTATAACTGCAAGGTTTAAAATTAATAGAAGATATAATTTTCTCATCTCCCTAAGATATATAGATTAGATTAGATATCAAATCTCAACCCTCTCTTCCGATTAAAAAAACTTTTTAAAACTACCCCTATTTTGTCTCGAGGGAATCTTAACTATGTCACACATAGCAATAGACCAAATACGATTGGGATTGTCCTTATCAGTGTAAAATAAAAACCCTCCGCTTAGGATGGTTTTTAAGACAATGATCAACTTTCTGTTTTCTTTATTGATATTCTAAATAACACCACAATGGGTAATATACCCAAAACAGCATGCATAATCATGGGAATAATTCTCATGCTTTCCGTGATTCCTTCTGGCATATTGGAGTCATATTTAACTAGAAATATTGCAATTAAATTAATCACACTAAGGGAAAAAAGAGTTCTTAGAACGAAAGATTTAACTAATGGAGCAGCTTCATTATTGACATTATAATCAGTAATATTTTTTTTGCTGGAAAAGATAAGATTGCTAAAACTAAGAATAGTGCAAAGGAGGTTAGGGCTAGATAAGGATCATTATCAAATATTGGTATAAATGAAGTAATTGCAGGTAGAGAAAAGAGAAAATAGCCAAGCAAAAAGTATAACCTTTTAAGGATAATAGTTCCGTAAATGCTGATTGATGAAATTAGAATTGCAACTATAAGAATTTCCATTGTCTTTGATTTATGATTAACATTAGATATATAAAATAAGTTGCACGAAAAAACGATTAATTTTTCTAAATGTTTATTTTTAATATATTAGTATATAATATTTAATGAAGTAGATTATGTTGGGCTTGAATGATATTCAGTATTTGTATGAATTCCTTTTTTGGTTAATTACTTTTTTAATTCTAAGGATGGTTTGGCATAAGCCAAAGGTTCGCCTTTCCTATGCTTATGTAGTGGCTGGGTTTAATTTATTTGCCATAATCATGTACACCTTATCATCTATTTCCGGTCAAATGGATCCGCTCACCTCTTTTTCCTTTGCCTTTTTACATGTAATGGTTTCTACTGTGATGTTAACTTTAGTTTACAAGGAAATACGAATAGAAAATAAAGAAAGATAAATTAAGCCTAACAAATAATGGGTTCTAATCTTCTACTCGGAAAGCGTGTTTGATAAGAATAGCTAAAGGGGCATAGTCAAGTGTCTTTTCATGAGTTGCTTCCAGTATTAATTTAGGAGCTTTACCTGATCTTTCTGCCTGCAACCACCTTGTTACACACAAACACCACTTATCACCAGCTTTTAGACCAGGAAATTGATAAAAAGGTATGGGTGTAATTAAATCATTTCCCTTTGCGGCTGAAAATATCAAAAATTCATCCGTCATGACTGCACATACAGTATGAGTTCCTGTGTCTTGTGATACTGTTCTACACAAACCATCCCTGAAGTATCCTGTCATTGGGCTTGAACAACAAGTCTCAAGAGGTTCGCCAAATATATTCTTTTCCATAAAACTAATATAATATATAATAAAAAGCAGCACCTTCTCTTTTGTATTCATTTATGTTACAATGATCAATTTATGATTAGTAATAACATCATTGATTTAGAAAAGTAAGTGTAAAAGAAAAACCCTCCACAAGGGAGGGTTTAATTAAATTATTTGTTCAGAAAGATGAATTTTTTCAAAACAATTCTATTAGTTAGGTCTCTTAGGCCCATCATCTTCTCATAATTTTTGTCAGCATCACTTGAGGGTCCAGAAGCGCTTTTTAGAAAGTCTGAATATTTATCAAACCAATCAACCGTAAAGTGAGTCCATGCCATTTCAGTACCGATACGGTCAATTCTTTTTGCTAAACTCCATCCTTTTCGCAGAGATCCTTTTCTAATTGATTTTGTTGTGGCCATTTCTAAATCCTCATAAGACTTATATTTGCCGTGTTTGGCTTTCATCAAATTCATCACCGCAATGTCTGGATAAGTAGTTACCCCTTCCTGTAAAACTTCAGCTACATTGACCATCTGAGTCTCGAAAACAATTTTTCTGTTTTCTTTATTTTTTTTGGCCCAATCCCTAAGTTCAGCTTCAGTCATGTCTGAGAATTCCTCTGTCCACTTTTTAGGTGTGTAGTCATCATCCATTTTATCCATGTCGTATATTGAAACGGCTAGATGAGTAAAAGAAGATTGTGCTCCATTTATTACTTTCCAAACATGCCAGCCTAATATTCTGTCATCGTCAATAAAATTTTGATTAATTCTTTGAAATTTAGTTTTTAAATTTTCATCATATGCGTTTATGTCCTCTGCATCTACAAAAGCAAAATCAAATGCAATATTCTGAGCGAATGCATATGACGAGAAGATAAAAAATAGAGATAAAAAAAGTTTTTTCATTTTAATTGGTTTATGATTTATACTCTTACAATATAGAGATAATATGTGTTCCATCAAATACCGTCTAGGATTTTTGATGCAAGAAACCTAATAATTTCAAATTAGAGCTTTTTGATTTTAATGTTTTTAAAATACAAATTACTTCCATGGTCTTGAAAGCCTATATATCCTTTTCTAAATTTGCCATAGTCAGGGGCGTTATTCCACTTACCAGAATTTTTCTTTTGATACCATTCCTCCGACCAGGGTACAAAAGACAATACTTTTTTACCGTTTAGCCAGTGCTCCACATTCTCTGGAGTAAAGACGATCCTGCTACTGTTCCAGTTGTTTGGTGGGTATAATATTTTTTGTAGTGTATCGGGCACATGCATAGCGTAATCTGCTGCAGTCAGTTGCCAATCTTTTAATTCGTAATTATGAATTTCAGCATAATTTTCATCATCCAAAAGTTGATATTCAGGAGCAACAACCGAAGCCCCTTCATAACCTTCTTTTAAATGATAAAAAATACCACTATTTCCTCCTTCTGGTATTTTCCATTCTACATAAAGCTCAAAATTATCAAATTCTTCTGCTCCAAAAATGATATCCCTGCTACCGGTATAATCATAATCTTCCTCCAATATTTGCTCTGTGGTAAACGTTAAAACACTGTCTATAATTTTCCATCCTGGCGGCATTTGATCGCCATTATAAGCTCTCCAACCTTTTAGAGATGACCCGTCGAAAAGTGCGATCCAGTCATTTGATTTTTTACTATGCTGATCTGAACAAGACAGACTTACAAATATGAAGACTAAAACAATATTTCTCATTCTAAAATCTAAGTATAAATTTGATAAAATATCTAATAAGTTACCCAAAACGCCTGCATGAATTCTGTTTGTAGGGACAAAAAACGCTCTGCAAGGGAGGGTATAACTACTTTACTAGGATAGAATTATTAAGACTATCAATGACGACTAACAGTTTTTAAGCCCCATCTAAACAAAACTCTACACCCTAATTTTCTGCCTTGTGCAGTTCGAAATAATTCACCTGAGCTTTTTTCTTCAATAAATCAACATCCCATATTACAAAATTCAACGCACCATTGTTTATTGCATCTGTGAAATAGAATTTGACCTTTGATCCCATTCTTTTCCAAGTTCCTTTTAAAGGAGTTGAAATAAGCGTTCCATCTTCTAAAATGGTTCTTCCTTGTCCATCCAAAGTCCCACTATTTTTTGATGTATTAATAGAAGCGACCTTAAAAGCTACGAATACACTCCCGTATCCGCTTATCTGACCTTCAAAAATCATATCAGAATAACCGTCGGACGGAATGATTGTTACAATATCCAGAATTCCACCTCCTTTAGGCTTGGTTAAATCTTGACTGAAACTGAACCCGAAAAAAAGAGTTGTTGTAACAAGCGTAAGAATATATTTTTTCATTTTAATTGATTTATGATTATTTTAATGAATATAGAAAGATTAATTTAGATACCAAATTTTCAATTTAACATTCTTAATCAACTTGAATATTTAAATTTATTTCTTCTTTTACTCTTTCGCTTTAAAACTAAATTGTGGCTTTTATAAAATCGGTTTCGCTTACTGATGTAAACCAGGTGTTTTGCAAGGTAATAGCTGGTAGTGAACGTTGCTGCTAAACTTCCCCCAGCCCCTAGAATCTCAATATCATTATCAATTTTTTTGAGTAGTATACCTCCAACTAGAATCGTAGCTGATACTAGGAAGTAGTTCTTACTCATCGCCACTTTGGTATCTAATTCAATTTTCTTTTGTGAATCTAGAAGCGATAAACTATCAATTTGAGCATTAAGATTAATACTGAGCAATAAGGCTATTACAATTTTTTTCATTTTTCTTCAAATCAAAATGATTTTATTCATATCTGTACAAATCTCCTTTGGTATCTATATATTCCTTTTTATCAGTAAAATAAGTAGTCCCTGTTTTTTTATCAAACACAACATTGCTACTTACATATTCATATCGATCTGTAGCAATCCCCTCAGAAATTAAAAGACCTAAAAGTAAAGAGCTAACAAGGATACTTCCTGCAATTAAAATTGATTTTTTCATTTTTTGATTGATTTTTATAAATATAAGGATTCATTTATTAATTTTTAATCTTTACTATTGCCTACAAAGACAGGGTTAACTATCAAAAGAAAAATTGAGATGCTAGTTCATCTCTTAATACCTTTTTTTGGTTTAATTAGGAAGAAATATGGAGCATTATGTTGAATGGGGGTATTTAGGGCTTTTTGTTTCTAGTTTTTTGGCAGCAACAATAATTCCTTTGAGTTCTGAAGTTGTCCTTAGTATACTACTTGCAAACGACTATAATTTTATCACATCTTTGTCAGTAGCAACACTGGGCAACTGGTTAGGAGGGTTGAGCAGCTATGCTCTTGGTCGCCTTGGAAACTGGAATTATTTAGGTAAGTATTTTGGTGTTGAACAAGCAAAAGTTGAGGCTCTAAAAAATAAAATAGATCGATGGGGTAGCCCACTAGCTTTCCTCTGCTGGTTACCCTTTTTTGGTGATGTTTTAGCCGTTGGGTTGGGGTTCTTTAGTGTATCTTTAAATACCATTGCTATTTGGATGCTATTGGGAAAAGTAGTCCGCTATCTCCTATGGGGATTCTTAACCTTTTGGGGAGTTTCCTTATTTTAGCAGGGCTTTTAAAAAATTGGTATGAAACGCAGTCCAATAGAAGTTTTTAGTGAATGGGCCGATTTAGACAAAGACTACGGTATGGAAAAAAACCATAAAGAGTCTGTTGAAAATATGCTCTCCTTTGCTACAAAACAGCAAAAACCATTTTCATTTATTGATGCCGGCTGTGGAAACGGATGGGTGGTTCGTTCAGTATCACAAAATCCGATGTGTATAAAAGCCGAAGGGATTGACGGTTCAGATAAAATGATTAAAAAAGCCAAATCAATAGACCCTACGCTTAACTATAGTTGTGCTGACTTAATGACCTGGAATCCCAATGAAAAAGTAGACCTAGTTCTCTCTATGGAGGTTTTTTACTATCTGGAAAATCCAAAAGAACTCATCCAAAAAATCAGCAATCAGTGGTTAAATCCTGGAGGGCGA
>JAYPMN010000067.1:0-7684 GCA_038129925.1 Flavobacteriaceae bacterium | reverse complement strand
CAAAATTAGATTATCATTGGTACGGTAAATCAGGGATATTTCACGACTTAGAAATTGGTACCCGATTGCATTACGATGAAGAAGACCGCTTTCAATGGGAAGACGGCTATCGTATCCAAAATGCCGATATGCTTTTAACTTCAGAAGGAATAAAGGGAGCAAAGGGGAACCGTATTTCAAGTGCAACCGCGTGGGCTACTTATGCATTATACAAGCTTAAATACAATGGACTAAGCCTTAACCCTGGGTTAAGAGTGGAATCTATCAAACTGGGGCGTGAGGATTTCGGAAAATCAAATCCCAATAGAAATTCATCTGACTTGAGTTTTAGAGAAAACCAAATTACTGCTCTCATCCCCGGTATTGGATTTAATTATACTTTTTCCAATCAACTTTCGGTTTTTGGAGGGCTCCATAAAGGCTTTTCACCCTCAGGAAACACTCCTGGTGAACAGGCTGAAGAAAGTATAAATTACGAACTTGGATCTCGGTTTTCCATAGGACGATTGAGCGGAGAATTCATTGGTTTTTTTAACGATTATTCCAATTTATTGGGGAGTGATTTAGCAGCTAGTGGAGGGACAGGTTCTTTAGATCAGTTTAATGCAGGCAGTGTGCATGTAAGTGGTTTAGAGCTATTATTAAATTACAATTTAGCAGCAGAAAACGCAGCGGTACAAGTGCCTATTACTTTTGCCTATACTCTCACCAATGCAATTTTCCAAAGTAACTTTGGTAGTGATGAAGACATTTGGGGTGTGGTGAGTACAGGAGATCGTGTACCTTACATTCCACAAAATCAATGGACGCTTACAGCTAGATTAGAGCATAAAAAGTACGAGTTAAACCTCAGTTCTAGACTTAATGGTGTTTTTAACACTCAAGCAGCAAACGGCAATCAGAGTACTGTAGAACAAGTTCCTTCAAACTTTATAGTTGATTTGTCAGCAAAATATCACCTCACTAAGCAGTTACGACTTACAGCTCAAATCGTAAACCTCTTTGATGAAGTGTATTTGGTCTCAAGAGTCCCTGCAGGGTTTCGGCCAGGTCATCCTTTTGGTGTCTATACTGGACTGCAATTTGATTTGTAAAGCAATCTAGACTATTACCCTTAAAATTTGTTATATTTGTACGCAATTAATTACAAATTAGTTGCTTATGACTTCCAAAAAATTTATCGGCCAGGGACTTACATACGACGACGTATTACTGGTACCTGCTTATTCGGAAACTTTACCCAGAGAAGTGTCGATCAAGACCAGTTTTAGTCGAAACATCCCTTTAAATATACCCATCATTTCAGCTGCAATGGATACTGTTACTGAAAGTAAAATGGCAATTGCTATGGCACGTGAGGGTGGAATAGGAGTACTTCATAAAAATATGTCCATAGCCGATCAGGCCGATCAGGTAAGAACAGTTAAACGCTCTGAATCAGGAATGATATTGGACCCCGTAACACTTCCCCAAACTGCATTAGTTTCTGACGCCAATCAAAACATGAAGCAGTATAGAATCGGAGGAATCCCAATAGTCGATAAGGACAACAGACTAATAGGTATTGTTACCAATCGTGATTTGCGCTTTGAAAAAAACAATTATCGTCCTATACGAGAAGTGATGACGAAGTCCAACTTAATTACTGTAAAAGAAGGCACTTCTTTAAAAGATGCCGAGCAAATACTGCAAAAGCACAAAATTGAAAAGCTACCTGTAGTCTCAAAAGACAATAAGTTGGTAGGCCTGATCACCTTTAGGGATATTACGAAACACACCACCAAACCCAACGGAAACAAGGATCAGTTCGGAAGGTTGAGAGTGGCTGCCGCTGTTGGGGTTACTGCAGATGCTATTGAGCGTGTTTCTGCTCTTAACTTAGCAGGTGTAGATGGAATCGTAATCGATACTGCACATGGTCATAGTAAGGGAGTTGCCGCGGTATTAAAAGAAGTTAAAAGCCAATTTTCAGGGCTTGACGTAACTGTTGGAAATATTGCAACAGCAGAAGCGGCTAAATACCTAGTTGATTTGGGTGCTGATGCGGTTAAAGTAGGAATTGGTCCAGGATCTATTTGTACAACGCGAGTCATTGCAGGGGTAGGCTATCCTCAATTATCAGCAATTGTGGCGGTGAGTAAAGCAATTGCCGGTTCAGGCGTTCCTATTATAGCCGATGGAGGAATCCGATTTACTGGCGATATACCAAAGGCAATTGCAGCAGGAGCTGATGCTGTAATGCTGGGATCACTGCTCGCAGGAACAAAAGAATCTCCTGGAGAAACGATCATATATGAAGGCAGAAAATACAAAACCTATCGCGGAATGGGATCGATAGAAGCCATGAAGAAAGGGAGTAGGGATCGTTATTTTCAAGATGTTGAGGACGACTTAAAAAAACTTGTGCCAGAAGGAATTGTTGGTAGGGTAGCCTTTAAAGGCAATGTGGACGAAAGTATCCACCAGTTTATCGGTGGACTTCGCGCAGGTATGGGTTATTGTGGCGCTAAGAATATTGAATCATTAAAAATTAATGCTCAGTTTGTAACCATTACTTCGGCAGGAATGCGAGAAAGTCATCCACACAATATTCGAGTTACCAAAGAAGCTCCAAATTACAGTCCAGGATAAAGGGGACTCAATTTCCTAGGGGGTAACAATTTTTAAAGTATGTACTTCGTTGGAAACCCTAACCCTGATGATATACATGTTTCCAGAATCAAGATCCAAATAGGTTTTAAAATTGTCTAGCTCTTGCACTTTAATTTCCTTAATTTTATTACCAATTATAGAGTAAATCTCTATTGTTCCTGAACCTTCAACACCAAGCAAATGGAGCTGTTGGTCTTGGTAAGCCACCTTGGGTGCTTGCTGAAAACCTGTTGAAATTATGGGAGAGGAATTCTGGATGGCATTTACAGTAGTAATGCTGAATGAAATAAGGAGTAAAAAAAACAATTTTCTAAACAAAGCTTGAAAATTTTATGCAATTTACATATTATTAACAAATTATTAAAACTTTTTGAACAATTTAAAATGTTGAAAATTAACATAATACAATATTTATTAAAAATTAATCAAAAAATCATTAACATCTGGACAATATTTGTGCCATTTTACGCTAAATCGATGAGAATTTTAGTCTTTAATTTGGTTTTATGTTCAGTGCTTTCCTGTGCTGACTGGTCTACTAAAAATGATAGGGTTGTAGCTAGGGTTGGCGATGTGTATCTATATTCATCCGATTTTCAAAAGGAATTGGGTGAATTCATTGATGATCCAGACAGCATTTTGAAAACTAGAAACTATATTGATTCATGGGCAAGAAGTCAGCTATTTGTAAATACTGCGAAGCGCAACTTACCAGATAGTGTATTAGGTGACATGGAGCAACTTATTGATCAATATCGTATAGGACTCTATACCAATGCCTATGTACAGTCGGTTGTAAATACTTCTTTAGACACCATAGTTTCAACAGTTGAAATCGATTCTTTTTTAGAGGAAAATCAAGGTGTTTTTAAAATTAATGCTCCCCTGTACAAAGCTCGTTTTATTCACCTTCCACCTGATAATGTAGATCAATATGAAATTCAGCGGAGTTTTCAACGATTTAACCAAGAGGATCGCAATTTTCTTGATTCCTTATCCTTCCAGTACTACAATTATCTATTGAAAGACAGTATTTGGTTAAATAAAAGAAAATTAATATCGGAGCTTAGCTTTTTAAACAGAGAGAATCTAGATAAATATTTAAAAAAATCACAATTTTTTAGAGTTGAAGATTCATTGGGAGTATATTTGCTATACATTGACGATTTACTAAAAAAAGGGGAAACAGCTCCAAGAGTAATGCTGGAGTCAACAATTAAGAACATTATTCGAAATCAAAGAAAATTAAAATTCACCAAACAATTTGAAAAAGATATTGTACAAGATGCTATTAAATCAAAGACTTATGAAACCTATTAGTGTATTGTTTTTTTTACTAGTTACAGCTTCAGGCATTCAAGCTCAAGATGCGCTTGCAGGCAGAATCAAAATTGATGGAGTTTCTGCTGTAATTGGTGACTACGTAATATTGGATTCCGATGTAGACAAAACCATACTGGAAATGGAATCACAAGGAATTGATGTAAAAGGAATTTCAAAATGCCAACTACTCGGGAAGTTGATGGAAGATAAGCTTTATGCGCATCATGCCATTCAAGACAGTTTGGAGATAAGTGTGGAAGAAGTATACGCTACTGTAGATCAAATCATTGATAATTTTACCCAGCAATTGGGAAGTATAGAAAAAGTATTGGAGTTTTACAACAAAGAAGATGAAGCGAGTTTTCGCCAAGATATTTTTGAAATAAATAAGGTTCAAAAGCTCTCTTCCATGATGCAGGCTCAAATCATTGAAAATGTAGAGGTTACACCAGAGGAAGTTCGTGTGTTTTTTGAATCCATACCCAATATCGATTTACCCACTTTTGGTACGGAATTAGAAATATCGCAGATAGTAATTGAACCCGAGGTTAGTGAAGCCGAACAAGACCGAATTATCAATCAGTTAAGAACCTTTCGAGAGGATGTCTTAGAACGAGGCTCAAGCTTTGCGTCAAAAGCGATTTTGTATTCACAAGATCCTGGGTCTCGAGCAACAGGAGGTAAATACACATTAAACAGAAAGCGGCCTCAAATGGTTAAAGAATTTAGAGATGAAGCTTTCAGTTTAGAAGAGGGTGAGATATCAGAGCCCTTTAAAACTGATTTTGGTTGGCACATTTTGATGGTCGATAAAATCCGAGGTCAAGAAGTGGATGTACGTCATATCCTATTGACTCCTAAAATAGAGCCGTTCCAGCTTGCTGAGGCAAAAAAGAAATTAGATACAATTCGTAAGCGTATTATTAATGAAGAGATTTCATTTAAAAACGCAGCATTAGCGTTTTCAAGTGAAAAGGAAACCAAGTTTAATGGAGGGGTGCTCATCAATCCCCAAACGGGAGATACCCGCTTTGAATTGACCAATCTAGACCCGGTACTCTACAGTCAAATTAGAAATCTTGAGGACAATGAGATTTCAGCTCCTCTTATGGAAGAGGACCGCTCCGGGTTAAAAAAATATAAAATTCTCAAAGTGAGTAACCGTTTTGATGAACATAAAGCTGATTATTCTACAGACTACGTCAAAATCAAGGCTCTAGCATTAAAGGAAAAGCAATTAAATGCAATCAAAGAGTGGATGCAAGAAAAAATTGAAAGCACTTATATCTATTTAAATAAGGTCAATCGCAATTGTGAGTTTACCAACAATTGGCAAAAACTCTAATCAATTATTATTTAAAGTATTTTAAAGGCACCCAAAGCATTCCAAAACACTCGCCCTGGTCTTTATGAATGTTTTTGTGATGAATTTTGTGCGCTCTGCGTATACCTCTAGCATATTTACTATTTGCATTTCGAAACAATTTAAATCTTTGGTGAATAAAAACGTCGTGAACCAAAAAATAAGTCAGGCCGTAGATAAATATACCAACGGCAATAGGCAAACCAGCCCAAAAATTGGCTTCTCCCCAAAGAATGACAAAACCAGAACTCACTAAAGCGTAGAAAATAAAAAACAAGTCATTCTTCTCAAACCACGATTTATGGTCTTTAATATGATGGTCTTTATGCAGTGGCCATAGGAAGCCGTGCATGATGTATTTATGGGAAAACCAAGCCATAAATTCCATAACACAAAAAGTAATAATAAGAGTCAGGATCCACAAAAAGGTCATTGGGTAAGGGCTTTAAAGTAAATTAAATCTATATTTTAAATAACTACTGGCAAATACACTCATTTTTTGGTAGTTAGGAACTCTGATCCTAGTATTTTGTATGTTAACTGAAGGTGTATTTTTTAGTTTTTTAAGAAGTTTAGAGTAATATTTATAAGCGGTGTAAACACCGAATTGAGCCTCCATCGGAAGCTTAAATATTCCAGTGAGTGCAAGTTCAAAATCTCTTTCAATCTCTCCTATTATGGAGTATTTAGAACTCTCGTCAAATTGATTGAAGTTAATACTGGGAAAATAGGTTCTATTTAAGTCTTGAAAATCATCTTTTAAATCTCTGAGGAAGTTCACTTTCTGAAAAGCAGAACCCAAAGCCATTGCTGAAGGTTTAAGCTTATTGTATTGTGCTTCATCCCCTTTAATAAAAACCTTTAAACACATTAGTCCTACAACATCTGCAGAGCCATAGATATAGGTTTTGTACTCTTCCTCCGTTTCATAAACTTTTTTATCTAAATCCCAACGCATGCTTTTCATAAATGAAGCAATCAACTTGCGGTCAATTTCAAATTCATTAACCGTTTGTTGAAATGAGTTGAGTATCGGATTAAGACTTATTTTTTGATCTAAACTCAAATACAAGTCTTCTTCAAATCTATCTAAAAGATCTTTTTTTGAATATCTATGGAAACTATCTACGATTTCGTCTGCAAAACGAACAAAACCATAAATGTTATAAATATGTGGCCTGATGGATATGTGCAACATTTTAGTAGCCATCGAAAATGATGTACTATAGGTTTGGGTAACAATCTTACTGCATTCGACGCTGATTTGGTCAAATAATTTTTTCATAGCTATCTATAATAGTCATACTGTTGAATAAAATTACAAAAATATGACTACTTTAGAGAGAATAATTAAACAAAAACAGTTTCCTCAAGATATTTAGCAATAAAAGATTCGACAGAACGGAACAATTCTATCTGCCCTGGAAGTCTATCAGTGTCGATTTCTATCTGTTGTGGTCCAAATAAAAGAAGTTTAGAATCCCTGTCCTCCAAAAGATTTTGGTGAAAGTTCGTCAGGAATGGCATAATTTCTTCTTTATTTGGTTCTACAGTAAGGTAGGAAACAAAATAAAATTTAGAATTATAGCTGTAGAGAGTTTCAAGACTTGAAGTTTGAAGTGATTGGCCCAGGAATATTGTTCTGAATCCACTATTCAAAATCAAGTAATTTAAATACAATACTCCGAGTTCGTGAATTTCATTTTCTGGTAAAAAGATGACAAAAATCGGATGATCGCTTCGCTGCGGTTTTTTACGCTGTAAAGTTTCAGTTTGAAGGTGTATTTTTTGTTTTATCAAATTAGTGATAAAATGCTCATGAGATGGAGAGATTGCACCAGTTTGCCACAAAATTCCAAGTTCACGCATTAGGGGCATAAATACATTTAAAAAGACATATTGGAAGTCGTGGTGCTGAAGAATTTCATTATAATTAGTATCAAATAAATCATAGTCAAAATTAATCATTGACAATTTAAATGCATTAATTGCTACCTGTTCTGAATTTGATTTTAATGCAATGCTTCGCACCAACTCAGGTATTTCATCCTCATTAAGGCTTGCAATCTTAGATATTTTGAAACCGTGATTATAAAGTAAGGTAACGTTCAACAGTCTTTTTAAACTGTCTAAGCTGTAGCGTCGTATGTTGGTATCCGTTCGTTCAGGTTCTAAAAGATTATAACGTTTTTCCCATATGCGCAAAGTATGGGCTTTTATACCTGAGAGATTTTCTAAGTTTTTTATGCTGAAAGTGCTTTTTATCCTTTTCATCTATCCTAAATTCATTTAAAGCTTAAACAAATATAGTAAAATTTTTAAAATGGATAAGTGCGCACGAGAAGA
>JAYPMN010000066.1:0-7735 GCA_038129925.1 Flavobacteriaceae bacterium | reverse complement strand
ACTAGAAATCGTTTTTGGATCATAGATAATCTCAGAGCAAATACTTTTAGAGAATACCGACAAGCACTTTACGCATATCACAGAGATGGCTTAGATCAAATGACTACCAAACCTTTGGAGGGTAAGGAGGCCATAATGAAAGCCATTCAGCAGTTAGAGCACTTGTTTCTGCGAAGACCCAATGCCTTTTTACTTCAAATTTTTTTTGATGCCAAAGTTGAAGAGATTGTGAATTTATTTCAAGAAGGCCCTAAAGTTAACTTTAAGGAAACAGAAGCAGTACTTAAAAAAATCGCACCTTTTTTTGGGTCTAGATGGAAACAAATAAAGGCTTGATTTTTTTATTATTCCTATCTTTATTTCTTTAAATTAATTATTCCTAAAGCCTTGTTAAAACAGCTTACAATAAAAAACTTTGCTCTCATTGAAGATCTGGAAGCTTCTTTTTCTTCTGGCATGACCTGTATTACAGGTGAGACAGGGGCAGGGAAATCAATTTTACTTGGGGGTCTGTCTCTTGTTTTAGGTAAAAGAGCTGATTTATCTTCACTTCTTGACCCCAGCAAGAAGTGTGTTGTAGAGGCTTCATTCCAAATACAAGAATACAATTTAGAACCCCTTTTTGAGGCTTTGGACGTCGACTATGATGACTACACTGTGTTGCGTCGTGAAATTTTACCACAAGGTAAATCCCGTGCATTTATCAATGACACTCCAGTGAACCTAAGTATTTTGGAACAAATAAGTCTGCATTTGATTGATTTGCATTCGCAAAATGATACGGTTAGTTTGCTTCAAAACGAATATCAATTTCAGCTACTTGATGTATTGGCAAATAATAAAGAAACCCTCAGTAAGTATAAAAGAAAGCGTGAGGAGTATAAAAGTATATCGGAGTCTTACCAACAGCTTAAATTGGATGTGGAAAATGCAAAAGCATCTTATGAATTAGATGATTTTTTATATCAAGAGCTTCTCAAATTAAATTTGAAAGAAGGTATGCAAGAAGACTTAGAGCAGAAGCACAGTGCACTCTCCAATGTAGACCACCTTCAAACTACCTTGGCCGAAGGGATTCGAATTATGGAAACGGAAGAGGTAGGTCTTTTGGACCAATTATTAAAATTGAGAAGTCTCGCTTCTAGTCTGGCAGATAAAGCAGGTCAATTTACTACCTTGGAAGAGCGATTTGCCACCATTTTAGCGGAAGCAGAAGACCTTTTAAGCGAATGTAAATTTCAATTCGAAAACCTGGAATCTAACCCAGAAGAATTAGAAAAACTCGAAACTAAGCTTGATGAACTGAACAGTCAAATGCAAAAACACAAGGTGAATTCTATTTCGGATCTGATCACCGTCCAGTCGCAGTTGGAAGTTCGTTTAAACAGGTCACTAAACATGGATGAGGAGTTGAACAAACTTTTAACAAAGCAAAGTCAACTTGAAAAATCTATGACTAGCTTGGCTGCTCAGCTTACTAAAGCGAGAAAAGAGGCCGTGCAAATTCTCGAAAATGAGTTGGGTGACTTGGTTTCGCGTATGGGAATGAATGAGGCTGAATTTAAAATAGATTTAGAGCCCTCAACTACTTTTCTGAGTAATGGTTTAGATCACTTGTACTTTAGATTCAAATCCAATAAAGGCAGCAATTTTAAACCGCTAAATAAAATTGTTTCAGGAGGTGAATTGTCACGAATTATGCTTGCAGTCAAAGCAATTTTATCGAGCTATATCAAACTCCCAACACTGATTTTTGATGAAATTGACACAGGCGTTTCTGGAAAAATATCCAATAGTATTGCCGAGCTTATGGTTGCCATGGGGCAAAAACTTCAAGTCATTAATATCACCCACCTTCCTCAGGTAGCTGCAAAAAGTCACTACCATTTTAAAGTTTTTAAGCAGGAACTTGACAACAAGACGCTAACCACTTTAGTTCCCTTGGACAAAGAAGCTCGAATTGAGGAAATTGCAATGATGCTTTCAGGAAATCAAGTCTCATCAACTGCCATTGCCCACGCCAAGCAATTGATGAATTAAATGTATATTTAAACTTTAATATTTACACATGTCACATAAAATTTTAGAAGGAAAAAAAGGAATAATTTTTGGTGCTCTAGACGATCAGTCTATAGCTTGGAAAACAGCAGAATCTGTAGCAGATGCAGGAGGTAGTTTTGTACTTACAAATGCTCCAGTTGCATTGCGAATGGGAACAATAAATGCATTGTCTGAAAAAACAGCCTCTCAAGTAATACCAGCAGATGCAACCAATAAAGATGATTTAAATCACTTAATCGATCAAGCCCAGGAAATCTTGGGAGGAAAATTAGATTTTATTTTGCATTCCATAGGAATGTCTGTCAACGTTCGAAAAGGAAAACACTATACTGATCTAAATCACGATTGGATGACCAAAGGGTGGGATGTCTCTGCAGTGTCCTTCCATAAATTAATGCAATGTTTATATCAAAAAGATGCTATGAATGAGTGGGGGAGTATAGTTGCCCTTTCTTATGTTGCAGCTCAAAGAACATTCCCCAATTACAACGATATGGCAGATAATAAAGCCTATTTAGAATCCATCGCAAGAAGCTTTGGATACTTTTTTGGAAAAGACAAAAAAGTTCGAGTAAATACGATTTCTCAATCACCTACGCTTACAACAGCGGGGAAGGGCGTAGCAGGTTTGGATGGCTTTTTAAATTACGCTGAAAAAATGTCTCCACTAGGAAATGCAACTGCAAAAGAATGTGCAGATTATACGGTTTCACTTTTCTCTGATTATACCAAAAAAGTAACTCTACAGAATTTGTATCATGACGGTGGATTTTCAAATGTAGGAGTGAGTCAGGAAATCATAGATGAGTTAACACTAAAATCCTAGCGCAGCTAAATGTAGATGTTTTAAAATGTCGACACAAAAAAGAGAAATTGAAAGTATTTTAAAAAAACTTCCTAACAAAAGTCGTTTTCGATTCTTCTTACTGTTTGTTGCCATTTCTTTCGCCTTTTGGGTGAGTACCAAACTTTCAAATGAATATCAGTTAGTACAGCCTTTTACCCTAGTATGGGAAGAAATTCCAAAGGGGGTTGTATTAAACGATAAGCCGTCTCAAATCAAAGTGACACTAAATGCCAGTGGCGTGGAAATTCTTTGGTATCGATTGTTTAAAAACAAACTATCAATATCATTAAAAGATGTTGATTTTACTCCAGAAGACCGAATTTTAAATATGGAGGAGCACTTTTTTGATATTCAGCAACAGCTCTTTGGTGGGACACAATTATTGCAAATTTCTCCAAGCTTGTTTCCCCTTCAGTACAGTAAAATGGCTTTAAAAAAACTTCCAGTACTTACCAATCTAGATATAAATTTCCGTCCAGGTTATTTGGGAGAGGAGCGTTTGCAAATTACTCCAGACAGTGTTGTGGTTAGGGGGCCTAAAAACATGCTTGATACCCTAGTCCATATCAATACTGAGGAATTTAAACTATTGGATGTACATGAAAACATCAATCAACAAATTGAATTAGAGCGTATAGAAGAACTTGTATTTGAGGTTGAGAGTATTCAGCTTTTTTGGCCTGTATTGCCATATTCCGAAAAGAGTTTAATAATACCCATTAAGGTAGTTAATATACCAGTTGGGGTTAAAGTCAAACTATTTCCCCCTGAAGCTAATTTGAGAGCCACCTTGCCCTTATCGCTTCTCAATGCGGTTCAATCCAGTGATTTTTCTCTGGTGGTGGATTATGAAAACATACGAGAGGGACAGGCTGATGCAATGGAGTTGAAATTAAAAAAACACCCCCCCTCAGTTAAGAAAGTGATTTGGGAACCTCTTAGTGTAAATTATTTGATAAGAAGATGAAGATCATTTGCTTAACAGGAGGCATTGGAAGCGGTAAATCAAGTTTACTCACCTGGTTTAAATTCAAGGGAATCCCTTGTTTTGAATCAGACAAGGTCGGGAAGCAGTTACTCAATGGTCAATTAAAACAGAAAATCATTAATTTTTTTGGCCCCGAATTCTATCAAAATGATACGCTTGATACCAAGATGATGGCCCAACATATATTCCGAGATAAAGAGGCCTTGGAAAAACTTAATGATCTCGTTCATCCAGCGGTAAGCCATGCTTTTAATGATTTTATTGAAAAGAATAAAAATGCTCCAATTCTAGTTAAAGAAGCTGCAATATTATTTGAAACAGGGGCTTATAAAGGCTGTGATTTTGTAATTTTAGTATGTGCCCCCATAGAAAAACGGATTTCTAGAGTTACTCAAAGAGATGGAGTAAAAAGGGCTGAAGTATTAGCTCGAATGGCAAAACAATGGACAGACGATAAAAAAAGACCCTTAGCTGATTTTGTGATCGAAAACGACAGTCTGGAAAAGGCCATCCAACAACTTGAGACAATTTATACAAAGCTGTTAGGATAAATAAAGGATTAACATACTATTGGCATTTTTTTTGATCAAAAAAAAGGAAATTTGTTTCTGTCAGATTTAAGCGAGATATTAGTCTTACAAATCTAATTGAATGTTTTTATGAAAAAAACATTATTTATTTCCCTTGTGAGTTTTATGGTCATCTCAATTCTAGGAATTGTAGGGCTACAGGGGTATTGGATTTACTCAGCTTGGGAAGATAAAGAAGAAGAGTTTTCATTGGCTGTACAGCAATCCCTTCAGTTGGCTGCCGACGAAATCCAAGAGCGTGAGTTATCGGATTATATTCAGGCCTACGAAAATTTAATTGATTCCCTTGAAACTCCTGACAACGCTAGCTTTGCAAATGTATTCCTCTTTTTAGATGAAGACAAACCTAACAATTTGCTATCCTACTATGCTTACGGTATTCTAGAAGAAGATTATAAAATTACACCTTATTTAGACCCTAAACTAGGTGATACAATTGATGTGGTGACTGATGTAAAGCAAGTGAAAAATACAACCATCATTAATGAAAATGATGTTTTTGATAGAGAAAATAACATAGCCACTTCAATTGAAAAAATTAAAACAATCGAACGGATGAATGTCAATAATCAGCGCATCCGAAGTATTTTTAAAGACTATACCTCCAATACTCCAATCCACAAAAGATTAAACTCTCAAGAATTGAATTTTGTTCTCAAGCGTCAATTTGATTCTAAAAACATCATTACTCCATATGAGTTTGGTATTTACGACGACGGATTAGCTACAAAAATTAAATCAAATAACTATTTGGAAGAACAGCAGGGTTTTAAATACTCAACTCCAATTTTCATTGATCAAAACGGTTTAGGGCGTTATGAATTGGTAGTTTCTTTTCCTGAAAAAGACCAGTATGTTTTCTCCTCCATTATTGGAATTGGAGGTTTGACCTTATTTTTGACCCTTTTTATTGTATTAGTTTCTTCTAGTGCATTGTATCAAATCATTCAACAGAAGAAAATCTCAGAGATAAAAACCGATTTTATTAACAATATGTCGCATGAATTTAAAACTCCAATAGCGACTATTAACTTAGCTTTAGACGCCATTTCAAATCCTAAGACAAAGTCAATACCTGAAAAAGTTGAGCGATATGTTAGTATGATACGGGAGGAAAACAGTCGTATGCTGACTCAAGTAGAAAACGTTTTGAGAATTTCTCAGTTAGAACGCAGCAGCAATCCAATTAAAATGTCTAAAGTGGATTTACATTCTATCATAAACGACGCGATTAGCCACATTGAATTGATATTAAATGATAAATCGGGCTCTTTAATAAAAAAGTTTAAGGCTACTGATATTGAGGTTTTTGGTAATAAAAGTCATTTGACAAATATTACTGTAAACCTTCTTGACAATGCTCTAAAGTACTGTGAAAGTACTCCTAAAATAATCGTAGAAACTTATAATGAAGACACTGACTTTGTTTTAAAAGTATCGGATAATGGCTTAGGAATGAGTCCTGAGATTCAAAAGAAAATTTTCGATAAATTTTATCGAGCTACTTCTGGTAACATTCACAATGTAAAAGGTCACGGTCTAGGTTTGGCTTATGTCAAAAAAATAATTGACATTCACAGAGGAGAAATAAAATTAGAAAGTAAAGAAAACCATGGAACGACATTTGAAATAAAGCTTCCTTTAGAGTGAATTTTATTAATAATGCCTCATTTATAGAATATGAAAAACGACAATAAGAAAATTTTAATCGTTGAAGACGATTCAAATTTTGGTAACATTTTAAAAGAATACCTAAGTTTGAATGATTACAACATTACGCTAGCCAAAAATGGTATAGAGGGCTATGAAAAGTTTAGAAAAGAAGAGTTTGACCTCTGTATATTAGATGTGATGATGCCTTACAAAGACGGCTTTACATTAGCCAAAGAAATCCGTGAGGTGAATGATACAGTACCAATATTCTTTTTATCAGCAAAGCACTTAAAAGAAGATGTTTTAAGAGGCTTTAAGCTGGGAGCAGACGATTACTTGACAAAACCTTTTGATTCCGAAGTATTGCTTGCAAAAATCAAAGCAATTTTAAATCGCAGTAAAGTGCCTAGTGCACCAGAAAACGATACCTTTGAGTTTACTTTCAGGGATTTTTCCTTTAATTCAAAACTTCGTTTTTTAACCTATAAAAATGAAGATGCTGTTAAATTATCCCCGAAGGAAAACCAATTGTTACGTTTGTTAGTAATTCATCTCAACGATTTGTTACCCCGTGAGGAAGCTTTGAACAAGATTTGGCGCGATGATAATTATTTTACTTCTAGAAGTATGGATGTCTATATCGCTAAGCTGAGGAAGTATTTAAGTGCAGATGAAAAAGTTCAAATCCTTAATATTCATGGTGAAGGATTCCGTTTGGTGGTCAACTGAGATTTCTTGGATGGAATTGCTCCATAACTTTTTTGAGATGAAGGCTGTTTAAATGGGTATAAACCTCAGTGGTGGTAATGCTTTCATGGCCCATTAATACTTGGATTGTTCTCAAATCTGCACCGTTTTCTAAAAGATGTGTCGCAAAAGAATGCCTAAAGGTGTGTGGTCCGATTTGCTTTTGAATAGAGGTTTCATTAGCCAGACGTTTTATAATCGTAAATATCATTTGTCGTGTCAAAGCACTTCCATTTCTGTTAAGAAAGACAATGTCTTGATGCACAAGATTAATCTTTTGAAGATTTCTAACCTTGTGAATATAGAGCTCTAGGTGTTTTTTCGAGTAGCTTCCCATAGGGACAAGTCGTTGTTTGTTTCCTTTACCCGTCACACGAATAATTTCTTCTTTAAAAAGGAGATTGGACAAGCTCAGTTGGGTAAGTTCAGACACCCGTAATCCACTGCCGTAAAGGGTTTCCAGTATAGCCCTATTCCGATGTCCTTGAGGATGTCCTAAATCAATAGCATTCATTATAAGGTCAATTTCTTTAATACTCAACACATCGGGTAATTTTCGGCCGAGTTTGGGTGTTTCGATAAGATCAGTAGGATTGGTCTTACGGTAGGATTCAAAAATTAAATAATCAAAAAAACTTCTTAGTCCAGCAATGCGTCTTGCCTGAGTATGTGGACTCATAACTTTCGCTGTTTCGTATATGAATTTTTGTACGGTTTCCCGGGAGCAGTCTAGAGGACCTTCTTCACTTTCAATTTGACCTAAAAAAGCTAAGAATGATTTGATGTCAAGCGCATAATTCAGTATTGAATTTTCGGATAAGCCCCGTTCAATTTTAAGATACATTTGAT
>JAYPMN010000065.1:4435-7960 GCA_038129925.1 Flavobacteriaceae bacterium | reverse complement strand
TGCAAGCAGTAGAGGCTGGAATCGATCTTATCCTTGAGGCTGGTATGGATCATTTAAGGGTCAAAAGTGTACAACAATCCGAGTTTTTAATCAATGCTGTAAATGAGGTCTTGCTTCCACTAGACTTTAGTATTCACAGTCCAATGGACTCTTCATTTAGAGGATCTCATATAGCAGTGTCTCACCCTCAGGCATGGCAGATCTGTCAGGCATTAATCACCGGTGGCCAGGGAGTTCCTAAGATTATTCCCGACTTCAGACCTCCAAGTTTTATTCGTATCGGAATAACTCCTCTTTACACCAGTTTTGAAGACCTTTGGTGGTTGATAAATCAACTTCAAAAAATAGTCCGTGCAAAAGTTCATCTTAATTTTGATGATACAAAAAAGAACGTTACTTAAGCTTCGATCAAAAAAAAGCCTTCAGGAAGTATTCCCAAAGGCTATAACCATAAACCAATTCATCAATGAGGAATTGATAATTTAAAACTACAAAAAAGTTAAACAAACTCTTGATTTTAGATTAAATTTTTAATAACAATTGGCTAACACTCAGTATTTGATGGCAGTGTAATTTTGAAAAACTATTAAAATGAATTACCTAAAATCCCTCGTTTACGTCTCTGGATTCTTTTATTGGCTGTTCTTTGAACGTTATTTAGAAAAGTAATCTGAATACATACTATTGAGTAATCTCATACTCGTGTTCCCAGTTTGGATTATCCAATTTGTTTATAACATACTTTACAGTAATTTCGCTCCCCTTGTCAATATTTTTTAAGGCAACAATCCGAATATGCTTGACTTTCCCTAATTTTTCATCCTCTTCGCAAAAAACAGCCTTACAATTTGGTATTTGATGATGGTTTACGAAGGCTCCTAGTGGTAACCGTAAATAATTATCGTGAAAACGTTGATCGTAAACGTGAGTGATGCCCAAATCAGTCCCCTCCTTAATGTCCTCAGTGGTAAAAAGGCCCAATCCCTCAATCGTACTTTCCCTTATAGTTAAAAAGCTTGGGAGCGGTCTCCAATTACTGTCTTTAATCATATTTCAAACATCCCTATTTTTATAAAAATAATACTTTATAAATTATTTAACTAAAAATTGATGCTCAAGATACTGCTTAGAACCAATTACAGCATTTAAAATTCTAAAAGGTAAAATAATGCTTTGTTTTTTGGATATCGTCTTGACTTGTAAACGTATAGATGTTTTGGGTGGAAGGGTAAAGACTGAACTCCTTTGATGAAAACTGTATTCTCCCGTATATTCCATTTGGAAAGGAAGGCTACTTTCATTGGTCACCTCAATATTTAAAATTGTTTTATCCTCAGCGTAATTTGGCTTTCCAAAATGAATATTTTCTTTAACCAGTTTTGAAACCTCTGCTTCTTTTCCAATTATTAGGTCATTAAACCAAACGACGGTTTTGCGCTCAAACAAGGCCCTCTTGACCGCTTCTGGGGTTCTTTCAGTGACATGGACAAAAGTCATAGGTCGGTGACCTCCTGTTGCGATTTGATGCGCCCAATCTGTCAATCCGTGAATGTCAGAGGTTCCTAAAATAGTAAGATCATTCTCCAAAGCAATTTCTAATGCCTCCTCAGAAAAGGTAGTTTCATTGACCACCTCAATGCCGTGAAGTAATTTATTTGAAATTAAATAGTTGTGGAAAGGCTCCAAACGTGCTATCCCATCACTTCGATGCGCATCCCAGTTTGGGTGATTCCAAAAAACAAAGGCTCCCTGCTTATTAGCCTCCTGTATTCCTGATAATGAATCCGAATGAAGTAAAGCGTTAGCGTCTTTAACAAAAACTGCATTGATATGTCCTGGAGGCATTTCACGTGTGATTTCAGAACCGTTAATTACCTGAAGTACTTCGTCTTCACTCAACATCCCCGATGCAATTACATAGGATCGATTTCGGTCTGGATGTGGAATATCTTCCTCATGGGGCTGGTATTCTAAATGTTCCGTCATCGCAATAAGATCTAAGCCCTCTCTTCGAGCTTCTTCTACTCTAATACTTGGCCAGACAGCTCCGTCAGAAAAAACCGTATGGATGTGAAGATCTGTACTTAACCAATGACTTCCTTCGGCTGCTTTAAAAAAAGGCTGTTGAGCAAATAAGCAGTTTGTGCCAATCAAAATAACCAATACTACTAAAAATCGTGTAGTTAAATTCATGGTGTTTTTTGATATGAAGCTACAACTAAATCAAAAAATATAAAAACTGTAGGGACTCAATACTCTTTTAAATTTTGTAAAACAGTATGGTATTCCACAATCTGTTTTTCAAATAATTGTCTGTTGATTTAAAAATGGTGTTCTTTTGAAAGCCCGTATTAATTCTCATCTTATCCGTTAGCTTAATCCCTAATCCGAAAAAGGTCCAGTTTTGATTAAACTTAAAAGGAGTCCCTCCTGGACTCATAATAGTAAAAACCTCGTCGTAAAAAATAAAATTTACAGGGACTTTGGCCTCTGGTTTAGACAAAGGCCGCTCATAAGTAAAGCGAAAACGTATTCGGCTTGAAAAATCAAAACTTCTCAATGAACGATTGGTTTGAAGGGGTAATTCTTCCTGAAAACGATGTTCAAGGCGAATCCAAGTCGATAAAGAACTCTTTTTTAAGGGAATTGTATACACTACCTGCTCCCATATATTGTGCTCATTTCTAACTCTGGGATCTGCATTGATGCCGGAATCAAAATTGCGTAAATAGGTATATCCTGCCGTCCATTTGATGTTCTTAGAATCCGTATAAGTCAATTGAGGTCTAAAAATCTGCTGATTCCAAACATTGAAATAATCAACAGTTCTAAAATGAAATTCAGATCGCAAACTGAATTTATCATTTAGTGGTAGATCTATAAATGCGGCATTCCAAACACCTTCAATTTTATTGTATTCTTGGGCAGCAAGAGGCTGTAATAAACAAAAACTCATCAATCCAAAAACTAGAATTTTATTCATCTTGTACGTACTTATTTAAATTTTCTCATTAAACCTTCTTGGGAGACAGAGGCGACCATTCTTCCAGAGCGATCAAAAATACTTCCCCTTGCATAACCCCTGGCATTGGAAGCACTTGGGCTTTCAATGGCATACAACAGCCAATCATCTATATTAAAATCACGGTGAAACCACAACGCGTGATCTAAACTGGCATAGTAGATTTTGTGACTCTCAAATGCTTCTCTGTGGGGTAAGGTAGCTGACAACAGCAAGCTGTAATCCGAAGCAAAAGCAAGGAGTTGGTGCTGTAAGGCGGTGTCTGCTTTAATTTGTTCTTTGGTCTTGAACCAAATATGCGATAGAGGCGGTTTATTTTGAGTTTCCAGATAAATTGCTTTACCCACTGGGCGAAATTCAAAAACCTGTGGATGAGCCATCATTAGTCGTTGATAGCGTTCAGGATCTTTTTCTTTTAAAGGCTCGGCTTGCTGAATGTCGGTAAGCAAAATTTCTGGGGTTAAAACATTGGGCATGGTAATTTGATGATCAGCTCCTTCCTC
>JAYPMN010000065.1:0-4335 GCA_038129925.1 Flavobacteriaceae bacterium | reverse complement strand
CCTACAAAATGGTGGGTGTCTTTTTGTTCAAGCTGAAGTAAAGAAATAAGTGAATTAAGATCTATCATTAATGTTTGATATAGTTGTTCTAACGAACTGGAAACTAAGAATTAAACTATTGTCGCTTACTCCAAATTTCATGCATAAGGTCACCTTTACTACTAAAGCCCTGGTGATGCCAATCGGTTCCTTTTAGTTCGTAGTTAAAAGGTAAGACAGCTCCAACCCTACTGCTGTCTCTTGAAAAATATTCAATGTGTTCGGTGTATTTTCCTCTTTCAGTAGTATAGTAGCCTCCCCCTGAACCAAAAAACTGGAATGTTTCAGAGTTGTATGCGATCCATTGGAAAAATCCATCCAATAAAAATTTCATTGTTTTTCGAGGCCCTGAAGTGTCTCTCCTTCGTTCTCCTTGCTCAGTCATTCTCCCAGCCATTAACCATTTGCCATTAAGATCTTTAGGCTTTTTTGAAAGTAGTATCCACTCTTTTGACCATTCCAATTCCATTTCTTTTAAGCCGTCTTTATCAAAGTTGGAATTGAATTCAAAATCAACTGATATTACATTTGCTATTTTGGTGTAAAACCCCCCACGAGTAAGGATAAATTCAGCTGGTGTAACAACATATTGGGTTTCTACCACATATGTATCATCCATTGTGATTCGGTGGGTAATTGTTTTTCCATTCTGCTTGGTTTTGTAGGAGTAAACCTGAGCTTGTAAGTTGATTAGGCTAAAAAATAAGAGGCTAAATAATTGCAATTTCATTTGTTAATTTCTGTAGTTTAAAGCGGGTTTACGATCTCCTAACATAGGTTTGTATTCGAAATCTGCACCCCTTTTTTTAATAAAATCTTCTTGAGCTGCCTTGATGATTTTAGGATTGTCAATCAATTGCATTCCTGTCAGGGCGAGAGTCTTAGCAGCTACCATCATTCCTTTATTACCAATATTAGTTCCTCCAGCGGCAACTGCTTGCCAGCTGTGGGCAGGGGTTCCAGGAACCCAAGTTGCAGCTCTTAATCCTGCCGTTGGCACAGCAAAACTTACATCGCCCACATCTGTAGAACCTCCTGGTTTTGCGTTTTCACTGTAAGGAGCAACACCCTCTACAAGTTTTGTATCTAAATGCGTTCCCAAACTTTCAGCAATTTTTTCTGCAAAAGCCCGTTCTTCAGCAGAGTATTGATAACCTCCTACAGTTTCAAGATTTTTGTGAACCATCGGTTGTAATACATCATTAAACAACAATTCATGGGTGCCACCAATCATCTCGTATTCCATAGTAGTCCCTGTGCCTAAGGCGGCTCCTTTTGCTGCATTTACTATACGGTCGAAAACTTGGACAACCTCATCTCTGGTTTTGTGTCGGGCATAGTAATAAACTTCCGCAAAGTCAGGAACCACATTAGGTGCTAGTCCACCACGCGTAATGACATAGTGAATTCGAGTACTTTCAGTTACGTGCTCACGCATCATGTTGACCATATTATTCATCGCTTCCACTGCATCCAAAGCAGAGCGCCCTTTTTCAGGAGCTCCAGCTGCATGAGCAGAGACTCCATAAAAACGAAACTTAGCTGATTTATTTGCCAAAGCAGGACGAATGCTTGCAGCATTTTTATTGTCGGCATGCCAGTGTAAGGCAACATCTACATCTTCAAATAAACCTGCTCTAGTCATGTATACTTTTCCTGAACCTCCTTCTTCGGCTGGACATCCAAAGTATTTTACCGTTCCTGAATTACCCTCTTTTTGAAGGTAATTTTTTATGGCTATAGCCGCTGCAGCTGAGGCAGTTCCAAAAAGGTGATGACCACAAGCATGTCCTGCCTTACCGTTATTTGAGGCTTTATACGGAACAGCCTTTTGTGATAAACCTGGTAGTGCATCATACTCCCCTAAAATAGCAATTACCGGACTCCCTGAGCCATAACTGGCGACAAAAGCGGTAGGGATTTCAGCTACTCCAGCTTCTATTTGAAATCCTTCATTATTTAATGTCTTTTGTAAAAGAGCACTACTCTTTTCCTCTTGATATCCCATTTCTGCATATGACCAAATTTGTTGTGCAATTTTAGTATAGGATTCTTGATCTTTGTCAATATCTCTTAAAATGGTTTTGTATTTAGATTGACTAAATCCTACAGTTAGAAACAATAGGAAGATAAAATTTAGCTGGTTGCGCATGATCTCAAATTTGAAAATATTTTCAAATGTATTGATTTTAAAACTTATTTGTAAAATACCATTAAACCCAATTTTTAACCATGATAAAACAATTTTATCTGCTTAGCCTAATTAGCCTTTCATTTTTTTTAAATGCAGAAATTGATACCGAAATCTTTAAATGATTATACTTCCCTTAGCATCAAGATGCCTGATCTTTGGCGCGTTTTTTATCTGTGATCAAGTAAACTCCCAAAAGAATCAGTGCGCAACCCAACCATTGTATCAAGGTAAATTGTTCTCCATCCAATATGCCCCAAGCAATAGCTACGATAGGAAGCAAATAGGTAATCGAAATTGAAAAAACTGCCGTGGAAATAGAAACTAATTCATTAAACATAACTTTTGCCAAAGCGGTACCAAACAGAGATAAAATTAAAATGTAACCAATTGAACTACTAACCTCGGGGGAGCTTGTAATCTTAGTCCATGGAAAATTTGTAAAAGGAAGTACTCCAAAAGCTGGAATTACAATTGCTATAAAATTTCCTAAAGCAATCGCTAAAGAAGGAACTCCTTGAAGTTTATGCTTGATCAAGTTGACATTTATGGAATAACATAAGGTTGCCGCCATCACCAAAAAGGCGTACCAACTGCTTAAGCCCGAACGCATGGTAAACTCATTAGAAACTAAAACTAAAGTACCTCCAAAGCCGACCAATACTCCAACTATTTTCATCCATTTAAAACTTGAATTAAAAAACATAAGTCCCAATATCAATGTAAACAAGGGTGTCATGCCATTTAGAACCGCTGCAACTGAACTGTCAATGACCGTTTCAGCAAAAGCAAACAAATAACTCGGGAAAAAAGTTCCAAAAAAACCAGTTAAGATTATCCATTTCCAAGCTTCTTTTGGAATCTTTCTCAGCTGTTTCCATCCAAAAATCATTAAAATAACTGTAGTCATAACAATTCTTGTGGAACCAAGTTGAAGTGGTGTCAAACCAACGAGCCCTTTTTTAATTAGAATATAAGAACTGCCCCAAATAATCGAAAGTGTAAAAAGGTACACCCACTTTTTTATAGTTATAGTCATCTATTGCAAAAGTGCACTTTTTTAAAGGATCATTATACAATTACACCCTTCTAATTACAAACGGTGATTTTAAATACTTGTATCCTATGGGCGGTAATATTAATTGTCAAAACTATTTCCATTCCAAGGATTCCATAAGGTGAATAATATCCTTTTCTAAATATTTAACAGCTGGTAAAATGGAATCATAATTGGGTTTTGCGTAAAAATAAACAGCGCCTACCAGAAAGTGATTTAAACTGTCCGTAAGAAAGAATTGATATTGGGATGCGGCGTTACCCACAACAGAAAATAAGGTCCCGTAAACCCTATTTACCGGATTTACAAAAACCTTTTCGGGTATGGATTCAGCTTTTGAAATATGTTTGTATGGAAGTTTATACGCATCATTGAGTAGCGAATCTAGATTATTTTTTACTGCGTTGTAATTTAAGTATAGGGTTGCTTTCATCTCCGGATAGAACAGCTGAGAGTTGGACTGATTTACAATTGAGACTGCTGCAAAATTGTTGTATTCGAAAGAAAAAGAGGATAGCTTTTCGAAATTTTGATACTTAGCTTCTTGATAATCCAACCGCAAATACCCACTAGGTTTGGGCTGAATGTCTGAAGTACAACTCAAAAATAAAAGTAAACTTGTGCGATACAGCCAATCCTTCATAGACTATTATTTTTTTGGGAGTACAACCTTAACTTGCTTGATACGCAAATGATCGATCTCTTCAATAGTAAATACATACCCTTCAAATCTAATTTTTTGCCCTTTTTTTGGAAATCTTTTCGCTATTTCCAAAAGCAATCCAGCAAGGGTTTCTGAATCACCTTTTACCGATTCAAATATTTCGGTTTCTTCTAAATGAATGACTTTAAAAAAGTCCTTTAAACTGATTTTGGCCTCAAAGACATAGGTTTTTTCATCCAACTTAGAATAACTCAAACTTTCTTCATCAAATTCATCACTAATATCCCCAACAATTTCTTCCATAATATCTTCCAGAGTAATCAAGCCAGAAGTACCTCCGTATTCATCTACAACTATTGCCAAATGGATTTTTTTCTGTTGAAA
>JAYPMN010000064.1:0-7985 GCA_038129925.1 Flavobacteriaceae bacterium | reverse complement strand
GGTCCAAAATTTCCTTCACTAGTTAAGTATATTAAACAGATAAGCACAGGTAAAAACAAAGATTATCTTTTAAAACAATTTCGTTACGAAAAAGACATTGAAAAAGACGGAAATGTAGGAGACGTAATTTCTTCTAAACAAACCGTCCTAGTTCAAGTTGTGAAAGAACCGATATCAACCAAAGGGCCTCGTCTGAGTTCAGAAATATCATTGGCCGGTCGATATATGGTGCTGATGCCGTTTTCAGACCGCGTTTCGATTTCACAAAAAATTGAAGATAGTGCGGAAAAGAATCGCCTTAAAAAGCTGGTTCAAAGTATCCGTCCCAAAGGCTTCGGACTTATTATTAGAACTGTTGCTGAAGGACAGAAAGTAGCTGCACTGGATGCAGATATCCAACAATTGTTGACGCGCTGGAAAAATTTATCAGCAAAGCTCAAACAAATAGACAGGTATCCAACAAAAGTGTTAAGCGAAATTAACCGCTCTTCAAGTATTTTACGCGATATTTTTGATGACTATTTCACCGGTATACATGTAGATGATGCGGCTATGGAATCAGAAATTAAAGACTATTTAGAGACTATCGCGCCAGATAAAAAGTCGATTGTAAAATTGTATGGCAAACACCTTCCCATTTTTGAAAAATTCGGGATAGAAAGGCAAATCAAATCTGCATTTGGAAAAACAGTTTCAATGCAAAAAGGAGCCTATTTAGTGATTGAACATACCGAAGCGCTACACGTAATTGACGTGAATAGTGGTAATCGATCTAATCGTTCAAAAAGCCAGGAAGATACTGCCATGGAAGTCAATCTAATTGCTGCTACAGAAATTGCTAGACAATTAAGACTTCGAGATATGGGAGGAATTATTGTGGTCGATTTCATTGATTTAAATTCCAATGCCAATCGAAAGAAGCTATTTGAACACCTTCGTGAAGAGATGAGTACGGACAGAACCAAACATAAAATTCTGCCGCCAAGTCGTTTTGGTCTCATTCAGATTACACGCCAACGTGTGCGCCCTGAGATGAATATCAAAACGCAAGAGCCCAATCCCAACGTTAATGGGGAAGTAGAAGCTCCAATAGTATTAATTGACAAAATCAACACAGAGCTTAGTAAAATTACTAAGAACAAGCGTAATCAAAAGGAAAAACTATTTTTACATGTTCATCCTTTTGTAGCCGCTTACCTTTTAGATGGGAATCCATCCAAACGTCTAAAATGGTATTTTGAATACAAAAAGTGGGTTCGAGTTGTTCCACGCCACGCTTATCAATATTTGGAGTTTCGCTTCTTAAATAAAGACCGAAGAAGACTCCGCCCTTAATATTCAAAACCACCCTCTCACGATTGGGTGGTTTTTTTTTACAATCATTTATACTCAACAATCTTTTTCTTCGTGTATGAAATAAGTTTTTTAACTTCAATTTATGAAGCAAAAACAAACCTTTACACTTCTTGAGGCACAAAAAAAACTAGAACATTATTGCGCGTATCAAGAACGCTGCCATCAAGAGGTAATTGCTAAATTAAAAATAATGGGGATGATCCCTACTGCCATAGAGACTGTAGTTTCTCATCTTATTGAAGCCAACTACCTCAATGAAACACGCTTCGCACAGAGTTTTGCTCGTGGAAAATTTCGGATTAAAAAGTGGGGGAAACTTCGTGTCAAAAGAGAGCTTAAAGCTCGTCAAATTTCTGAATACAATATCAAATTAGGACTCAAAGAAATTCCTGAATCTGAATACAACACTACCTTTTGGGCGCTTTTTGAGAAACGAAAAGAAGCTGTTAAAGCCTATCCTCACCATGTTCAAAAGAAAAAAATTCTTAGCTATATGATTTATCGAGGATGGGAAACCCAAAAAATTTATGAAGCGCTAAGAGAACTTTAGATTAAAAACCGTAGCTGAGAGAAACCAGTAGATTCCTTCCCGGCATGGGAACCAAGTTCGTCTCTGAATATGATGCATTTAAAAGATTATTTACTGATCCTCTTAATTCAAAAGAGGCTAATTGCCAATCTAAAGACCAATCCATCACTGTATAAGCTGCTGTTTCTGGACGTTGTGAATGTTTAACACCTAGAAAAGTCCCTAACTTATCCGTTAACTGAGCACTATATCTTAAGGTCACATGATGCTTTAATGAGTTGATATTATATCGTGAAAAAGCAAATGAAACGGCATCCAAATTATCAACAAGGTGAGCGTAACCAAACTGAATGTTTTGTTTGCTGTTACTTAATCGAATAGGGACACTAAATTCTACCTCTACTCCTGTAGTAGTTAGTTCTCTGATATTTGTAGCTCCCCATAGGTCTGTTTCGTTAGGTTTTACATAATCAATTAAATTAGTTGCTCTACGGTCAAAATAAGCAGCATAAAAACGGATTTTTTGACTAGTATAGCGAATACCCAGTTCTTTAGAAAAAGCCTCTTCAGGCCTCAGATTTGGATTGCCAAGGGTTGTCCGATCTTCATAAAAAAGATCAGTGTAGGTTGGTATTCTGTAGGTGTACCCCAAATTTCCATAAAGCAACCACTGCGAACTTAAATGAAGTCCAAGATCGATACCAGGATAAGCAAATAGTCCAAAATCAGAATAAGAATTTACAGCAACTCCTGGGGTTAAATTTAATACTCCATCAAAAAGATTAAAGTGTTGTTCTACAAATAATGTGGCCAATAACCTCTTCCTATAACCCAAATTATTACTTGCGATTGAGACCCGAGAAACATCTACTCCCATTCCTGTAAGCCCAAAAGATGAGGTGTAAATAGCGTCAAATACCATACCCACCTTGTGAGTAATATGCCAATTTTCATATACTTCAGGTCGATTTCTTAAATAGAGATAATGATCTTGCCCTCTTCTCCAATACAGTCTAGGTTTAAGTTTCCAATCCCCACGCTGAATTTTAGACTGGAAAGCCAAAATCCCAGCTTCTGTTTCTTCGTACTGATCAACTGCTTCGGGGGAAGCATAAAATCCGTTTGCTCCAAATTTTCGCCCTGAAAAGTTTGCAATTAAATTTATTGGAAGTTTTTTTTTCTTGAATAATTGCGCCTTGAAAAATAAATTATTGTTTTTAAAATCTGAATTATACCGATATCCTTCAGAAGTATTTCTTGAAAAATGTGTAATAAAACTTCCCTTATCAGATCCGTTATGCAGAGTGATCTCCCCGTGAAGTTGACTATATGATCCCGAATGGACTGCAAGTTTTCCTCCCTTTGAAACTTTTTGCTTAGTCACGATATTAATTGCCCCAGTAAACGCATTTTGGCCAAAAATACGAGCTGCAGGTCCCTTAACTACTTCAATCCGTTCAACAATTTCAAGAGGTGGAAGAAAATTCAGAGTATGATGCCCTGTTTGAGCATCATCCAGTTTGATCCCATCAATTAGTAATAAGGTTTGGTCAAAACTTCCCCCTCGAATGTAAAGGTCTGCTTGCATTCCAACAATTCCTCGTTGACGTATATCAATTCCTGAAAGTAGCTGTAAGCCCTCAGTAGTCGTAAGAACACCTGATTTTTTTAATTCCTCTGCGGTAATAAATTGTATACTCCTAGAATTTTCCTTTAGAGGTAAGTCTATTCTTGAGGAGGATAAAATGATTTCCTTTAGCTGTTGAGTACCCGTTAGGCTGTCTAATTGTGAATGGAGGGGCTGTCCAATAAAAATCAATAAAGTAATTACGACAATTGAGGTTCTTCTCATTAATGATAGTTAGTTTAACCCTCTTAGATCAAAAAAAAACTTAGCTATTTATTCCGTAAGTAAAATCACTTTATTATCACTCAATTCTATGGCACCTGATTGGATATGAAGATAAGTGGCATCACCGTCCTGAGTGAATTTGGATTTATTGGCCTCATCCAAGTTTATGTTCCCTTGAATTTTAACCCTACCTTCGACTAGGGTGGAAACTATAGGAGCGTGATTATTTAGAATTTGAAAAGAACCTAAAGCTCCTGGTACAGTTACACTTAGAACTTCACCGCTAAAAAGTTGAGCTTCGGGAGAAACGATTTCAAGTTGCATAATTTAAACTTCAGCTAACATTTTTTCACCGGCTTCAATGGCCTCTTCGATTGTTCCTTTAAGGTTAAAGGCAGCTTCAGGGAGGTGATCTAATTCACCGTCCATAATCATATTAAATCCTTTAATCGTATCTTTAATATCCACTAAAACTCCAGGGATGCCAGTAAATTGTTCTGCTACGTGAAAGGGTTGTGATAAGAAACGCTGAACACGTCTTGCTCTAGATACAGCGAGTTTGTCATCTTCTGATAATTCGTCCATTCCCAAGATTGCGATTATATCTTGTAATTCTTTGTATCGCTGTAAAAGCTCTTTTACACGCTGTGCGCAATTGTAATGTTCATCACCCAAAATTTCAGGTGTTAAAATTCGAGAAGTTGAGTCTAAAGGATCAACCGCTGGATAAATTCCTAACTCAGCGATTTTACGAGATAGTACTGTAGTTGCATCTAAGTGGGCAAACGTTGTAGCAGGAGCAGGGTCCGTCAAGTCATCTGCAGGAACGTATACCGCTTGTACAGAGGTAATCGATCCTTTCTTAGTTGAAGTAATTCGTTCTTGCATGGCACCCATCTCAGTAGCAAGTGTGGGTTGGTAACCTACAGCAGAAGGCATTCGTCCTAAAAGCGCAGATACCTCAGAACCTGCTTGAGTAAATCGGAAAATATTGTCTACAAAGAATAGTACATCTTTTCCTTGACCGTCACCAGCACCATCACGAAAATATTCAGCAATAGTCAGTCCAGACAGTGCAACACGAGCACGTGCTCCTGGAGGCTCATTCATTTGTCCAAATACGAATGTTGCTTTGGATTCTTTCATGGCTTTATTGTCCACTTTTTTCAGATCCCAGCCGCCTTCCTCCATAGAATGCATAAAATCATCTCCGTATTTGATGATTCCAGATTCAAGCATTTCACGAAGTAAGTCGTTTCCTTCACGTGTCCGCTCACCTACACCGGCAAAAACTGAAAGACCACCGTGACCTTTAGCAATATTGTTAATTAACTCTTGAATCAAAACTGTTTTTCCTACTCCCGCACCACCGAATAGTCCAATTTTACCACCTTTAGCATAAGGCTCAATCAGATCAATTACTTTAATTCCAGTAAACAGAACTTCTGTTGAAGTGGAAAGCTCTTCAAATACAGGAGCTTCTCTGTGGATTGGCAATCCGTTTTCATTATCTTTAGGTAAATTATCCATTCCGTCAATGGCGTCTCCTATAACGTTAAAAAGGCGCCCGTAGACGTTGTCGCCTATTGGCATTTGTATCGGACTTCCTATTGCTTTGGCAGCTGCTCCTCGGCTTAGACCATCTGTAGAATCCATCGAAATGGTTCTTACGGTTTCCTCACCAATATGAGACTGTACTTCTAGGATTAATTTTGTTCCGTCAGAATTTTCAATTTCTAATGCATCGTAAATCCGAGGGAGTGGATTGTTTTCACCACTAAATTCAACATCTACAACGGGTCCAATAATTTGGGAAACTTTACCGATACTCTGAGCCATTTTATTCTACTTAAGGTTGATTTTTACTAGACAAATTTAAAGTTGCAAATATATGGGGTTCATCTTAATAATCCGATACTTCAGCTCTTTTTTTATCGATTAGTAACACCCCCCCTTGTAAAAAGATTTTTGTACCCTCCCATCCCAAACACTAATTACTTCAATTAAGAAAAATATTCTGACACCTATGGTATACTCCAAATTCATCCTGTACTGAAAGAAAAGGGCATGTGTTATTTCTAATGATTGCTTTTTGATTAGGTAAACTGCCCTATATCATCTATTTTTAGTGTCTTCATCAAGATCGAACTTTTGAAAACCGTTTTTTACATTCTAATTAAAAACCTTCTTCGTTACTACAACTACCTTTATTTTAGGAATATTGAAGTGTATGGTTATGAAAATATCCCAAAGGACGGAGGAATTTTATTTTCCCCAAATCACCAAGGTGCCTTTTTAGACCCCTTAATTATTGGGTCCATGACTCCTAATAAAATTACTTCACTGACACGAAGTGATGTTTTTGGAGGTCCCTTTCAATGGTTTTTAGATGCTTTTCAAATGCTGCCCGTTTACCGTATTCGTAATGGATACAGCAATCTTAAAAAAAATGATCTCACTTTTGCCAAGTGTTACAAACTTCTCAGCGAAGGAAAATATATGTTGATGTTTTCAGAAGGAGGTCACCACGATGAATACTATCTACAGAATCTATCCAAAGGAAGCAGTCGACTAATTTATCAGGCGCAACAACAATTTCCTGACAAAAAACTTTACCTCATGCCTGTAGGGATTAATTACGGACATCACAGACAACCGCGTTGTACTTTACATTTAGTTTTTGGAAAACCCATTGAAATTAATCAAGCAATTGATCCAGAATTAACAGAGGCTGAAAACATCAACAAGCTAAGAGCGAAACTTCAACAACGAATGAAAGAGTGTATTTGGATTGAAGATAAATCAGAGAACTATCCCGCTCAAAAATTGAAGATAAATAAACAAACAACACAGTTTGACTTTTACAAATTAAAAAGTGAACTGGAGACCAACCATTCGAGGCTTCCCAATAGGAGTTCGCTGAATAAAATTTCCCTTTTTATTGTAGGGTTGTTAAGTGTCCCTAATATTATCCCTTTATGGATTACTCGCAAAGTCATTTCAAAATTTGATGATATTGTTTTTGTCAGCTCCATGAAGTACGCTATGGGTGTCTTTTTCTTTCCAATTTGGTGGTTTGTAAGTGGATTGGCTCTAGCGTATGCCTTTGGAAATCCAATAATGACTTGGTATCTCATGATTTGCATCACCACTTTATTTATAAGACAAAGTATTTTGTTATCATAAATTTATAAATAATAGTTTTATATTATAGTTTATTGTTTCTTGCCTATACACAAGTGCTATTTTATCTTTATAATAAGTTTTTCTTATTATAAAATATTGTTTAATTAGACGGGGCTATAAGTTTTGTTTTCGTTTAAGATTTGTAACTTCGCTCCATGCTAGATGTAATTGTAATTGGCGCAGGACCTATAGGTATGGCTTGTGGTATAGAGGCAGAAAGAAAGGAGCTGAGTTATTTGATTATTGACAAAGGAACTTTAGTTAACTCTCTTTATCACTACCCCATGAATATGACTTTTTTTTCTACTTCAGATAAACTCGAAATCGGTGACATTCCATTTATTTCTCACAATGCAAAACCCACCCGTTCAGAAGCCTTAGAATATTATCGAAGAGTTGCATCCCATTGGAAATTAAACATCAAACTCTACGAAGAGGTTACCCGTATAAAAAACACGCAACAAGTGTTTGAACTTACTACTCCTAAAGGATCTTACACTGCCAAAAATCTTATCATAGCAACTGGGTTTTACGACCGTCCATTTTTACTTGGTGTGCCTGGAGAAGATTTACCTAAAGTAAAGCACTATTACAGCGAACCACACCCGTATTTTGGAATGGATTTAGTTGTTGTAGGGGCTGCAAACTCAGCAGTAGATGTAGCATTAGAAACCTATCGCAAGGGAGCGAAAAGCGTCACCATGATTATCAGGGAAAAAAAAATTGGTGAAAATGTAAAATATTGGGCGCGTCCAGACATAGTTAACCGAATTGAGGAGGGAAGTATCAAAGCTCACTTTGAAGCAGAAATAGAATCCATAACGGAAGATAAAGTGGTATTTAAGGATGCTTTTGGCGTTCATCAAATTCAGAACGATTTTGTATTGGCCATGACAGGCTACGAGCCCAATTTTGAAATGCTCGAACAATTGGGTGTAGATTTCCATCAAGATGAATTTAGAACACCTGTCTACAACAATGAAAATATGGAGTCTAATACTAATGGGGTTTATTTAGCTGGTGTGGTTTGCGGAGGCTATAAAACCAATAAATGGTTTATTG
>JAYPMN010000063.1:0-8066 GCA_038129925.1 Flavobacteriaceae bacterium | reverse complement strand
ATCCGTAGTAAATCATTGCAGGAATTATTCCACTGACTAGCCAAGTTCCTGCCAAAGCGCCGACAAAAAGAAGAATAAGAAGCGCTCCAGTTACTGACTGTAAATTTTCAGCAACTTTTTCGAGCATAACTTCATACGAAATTTTCCACTTAAAGCCGACAATTGCAGCTACTGCACCTCCGAGTAATAGGATAAATTGATTAGATCCACTTAATGCATCATCTCCGAAGACAATAACATTGTAAGACAAGAGGATGACTAAAATTAAAATGGGAAATAAAGCGTATCCAAGAGAGATTTGTTTGCTTTTCAAGACTTTTTGATTTGATCTGATACAAGTTTAATCAATTTAACTGAGAAGTTGGCCAACAGCTCACTAAAGTGGGCTTCTATTTTCTGCAAAGTAGCATCAAACCGGTACCTACATCAATAGGAAAAGTATAAAATTCAGGATGGCATTTTAATTTTTCAACTAGAAAAAGGACTTTTTCCTGATGATAACCAGGCCAATGGGCTTGGTAATTTAAATCGTAAATCAAATAAAAGCCATTGGGTTTTACCATTTTAAGCACCGCTTCTAAATCAGTAAATTTCCCAGCCCAAGTGTCAGCAAACACCAAATCAAAACGCGCTTCTTTGTTCTTCTCTATCCACTCAGATACATCCAGATTTCCTTCAGGATGAAGGCCTTCTGCTAACCAAGCGAGACCCATATCCGTACCTGTACCCAACTCCAAAACTGTTGCAAAAGGTTTGGAGGAGACCAAAAGTCTTATGAGTACACAGACCTCATCCTCTGATATTTGACGAAATTTAAGTCCCTCGACTTTTGCTGTATGGCATTGTAATGTTTGGGTAAAGTGGTATGAGTCGTTTCATTGGAGATTAGGGGCCCTTATAAGAATTAGAAAAAAATATTTTAAAAGCATTCTTTTGGATAGTGAAGAGCGAGGAAACATTTGTATTTTTGAAAGCGAAAACCATTTGTGAATATGAAAAAATACGATGTTGCCATTATCGGATCAGGACCTGGGGGCTATGTAGCTGCTATTAGATGTGCTCAGTTGGGTATGAAAACTGCACTAATCGAAAAATACAATACATTAGGAGGTACTTGCCTGAATGTAGGTTGTATTCCTTCAAAATCTTTGTTGGATTCATCCCATCACTACGAATCTGCACAAAAACATTTTTCAGAACACGGCATCGAATACGAGGGAGCGCTTAAAATTAATTTTAAACAAATGATCGACCGAAAAGCAGCTGTTGTAGAGCAGACGACTAAAGGAATCGATTTTTTGATGGGAAAAAATAAAATTGATGTGTTGCATGGAGTTGGTAGTTTTGAAGATGCTAATCACATAAAAATTGAAGGAGCTGATGCGCAAACTATAGAAGTCAAAAATTCAATTATTGCCACCGGATCCAAGCCAGCGACTTTGCCCTTTATCAAATTAGACAAAGAGCGTGTGATTACTTCTACAGAAGCTTTAAAGCTAAAAGAAATACCAAAACATTTAATCGTCATCGGTGGGGGTGTAATTGGACTTGAGCTTGGTCAAGTATACAGACGCCTAGGTGCTGAGGTTACTGTCATTGAATATGCCCATCGTATTACCCCTATAATGGACGCTGGATTGTCTAGAGAGTTAATGAAAGTTATGAAGAAGCAAGGGGTGAAATTCAACCTTTCTCATGGAGTGAATAATATAGAGCGAAAAGGAACCACAATCCATGTTACGGCTAAAGATAAGAAAGGAGCTGAAGTTTCTTTTGAAGGAGATTATTGTTTAGTGTCCGTTGGGCGCAGACCTTACACTGACGGATTAAACACCCAAGCTGCTGGAGTTCAAATCAACGAACGTGGTCAGGTAGTGGTCAATGATCAACTTCAAACAACAGCTTCAAATATTTATGCTATTGGTGATGTAGTTCAGGGAGCGATGTTGGCACACAAGGCTGAGGAAGAAGGAGTGGTGGTTGCTGAATATCTCGCAGGTCAAAAGCCACATATTGATTATAATCTTATTCCTAATGTCATTTATACTTGGCCTGAGGTGGCTGCAGTAGGAAAAACGGAAGAACAGCTTAAAGAAGAGGGTAGAGCCTATAAAACAGGGCAGTTTCCTATGCGTGCACTAGGACGAGCTAGAGCGAGTATGGACATTGATGGTTTTGTTAAAATTTTAGCAGACGCAGATACAGATGAGGTATTGGGAGTTCATATGATCGGAGCAAGAGCAGCAGATTTAATTGCTGAGGCGGTTACAGCGATGGAGTTTAGAGCTTCAGCTGAAGATATTGCCCGTATGAGTCATTCTCATCCTACCTATGCAGAAGCAGTTAAAGAAGCAGCATTGGCGGCTACTGAAAACCGCGCTATTCATACCTAAAACTAGTCGACTTTAGTCTTACTGAGTACTTCGTTAAGGATGTATCTAAGCTCTGATATATCTTTTGGGTGGATTTTCAATATCTAAAATAGTTACATCCAAATTATAGATAAACCCCTCAGTGTAATTAAAGTTATAGAAATTAACTCGGATTTTTGTGCCAATAAGTTTTTTTTCAGTTGCTTGATTAGTGCAACTTTATAAAAGTATTACAATAAGGAAAAGTAGTTTTTTCAAATTTTTTGGGTTGATTGGTTAGGCTTTGAGTATTATTTTTTAATTTAATTTCTCAAAACCTAAACAACTTATTCAAATTATGAAAAGAAGAGCATTTATCAAAAAATCAGCATTAGCTTCTTCTTCTTTTAGTATTGTGCCGAGTCATGTAATGGGCTTTTCTGGTGTGACACCTAACGATAAAATCCAACTTGGCTTTATCGGTGTAGGAAGACAGGGAAGAGGTTTAATGACCAACTTTGTCAATTATGACAACGCAGCTGTCGTAGCTGTGAGTGATGTTGATATAAAAAAAATGGCCTTTTTTACTGAAACTTTTCAAAAACAACTCGTCAGGAAAAAGAAAGCCTCGCAGCAGTTAAATGAAATCAAATCTTACAGAGAACTTTTAGGAAGAAAAGACATTGATGCCGTAGTTATTGCATCACCGGATCATTGGCATGCTCAAATGGCAGTGGATGCTGCTAAAGCGGGGAAAGATATATATTGTGAAAAACCCTTGTCAAGCTCTGTTGCAGAGGGTAGAGCAATGGTAGATGCGGCGAGAAAATACCAAAGGGTATTTCAAACGGGGAGTATGCAGCGCTCATGGGAACGTTTTCGTCATGGAGTAGAATTGATACGCAACGGCTACATTGGAGACATAAAGGAAATTAAAGTTGCTGTAGGAGCTCCCTATAAAGCCTGTGATTTACCGACTCAAGAAACCCCAGGTACTATTGATTGGGATGCATGGATTGGACCTGCACCTTACAGAGGATATCATATGGACTTGGCTTGCCCGTTGGAAGACAAACGTTGGGGGCAGTGGAGAGATTATAAACCTTTTGGAGGAGGTATGATAACGGATTGGGGAGCTCATATGTTTGATATTATTCAATGGGCATTAGATCAAGACCATTCAGGACCTACACTGTTTACACCACCATCTAGCCCGGCAGAAAGTGGATTGACTTATACCTATGACAATGGAATTAAAGTTACACACACCAAGTGGGGTGATGGGAATAACGAAATCCAATTTATTGGAAGTGAGGGTCGTTTGGAAGTAAGCCGATCTTATTTGAGAACGTATCCAAATAAGGCTTTAGCTGACACCCCACTAAAAGACTCGGATATGAATAGGGTCTATAAGAGTGAAAATCATCACGAAGATTGGTTGGATGCAATCCGCAATAGAATACGTCCAATTTGCGATGTAGAGATTGGTCATCGAACGGCTTCGGTTTGTAATGTTGCCAACATAGCCTATTCTTTGCAAAGACCTTTAGAATGGAATCCAGTAAGAGAGCAATTTGTAGATGACCCTGGAGCAAACTTGATGCTTGATCGCGCTTATAGAGGTCAGTGGAACTATCGTGATTTTTAAAAGCCCACTGATTTCATTTTGTCTCTGATTGCATCCAACTGCAGGTTGCCTATACTACCCAAATGGTTGTGACTTAAGTCACGTTTTGGATTGTAGTTTCCCGAGACAATCTCTTTACCCATCTTTTGATAAGCTTCTCGAAAGGGGATACCTTGTTTTACCCATTCATTGAGTGTGTCTACACTAAAGAGAGAATCGTATTTAGCATTATCGGTTATGTTTTCCCGGACTTTAATTTTTGATAGACTGAAATGCATCATTTCAACACAAGCTTTGATTTCTTGAAAAGCCTCTACAAGCGGAGCTTTTGCTAACTGCATTTCTCGGTGGTATCCACTCGGTAGATTGGAAGTTAGTAATGCGAGTTGTTGAGGGAGTCCTTGAAGAAGATTGCATTTTCCTCTGATCAATTCAAATACATCTGGATTTTTTTTATGGGGCATAATACTGGAGCCTGTAGTTAATTCTTCTGGGAAGTGGATGAAATCAAAATCCTGCCCCATATACATGCAGATGTCCATGGCAAGTTTAGCAAGAGTACCACCTAGCATTCCTACAGCAGTTGCAGATGCTTTTTCAACTTTACCACGCCCCATTTGTGCAGCTACTACATTGTATTTTAATGTTTTAAATCCTAACTCTTCCGTTGTCAGTTCTCGATCTATGGGAAAAGAACTACCAAAGCCAGCAGCACTGCCCAAGGGATTCTGGTCAGCTAATTGAAAGGCAGTATTCAGAAAAGCGACGTCATCCACCAGGCTTTCAGCGTAGGCTGAGAACCACAACCCAAATGAAGAGGGCATGGCAACTTGCATATGCGTGTAACCGGGAAGTAAATCTTTTTGATGCGTTTCAGCAAGTTTGAGAAGTAGGTCGAATAATTTGACTACCTCTTTTTTAATCTGAACTAATTCTTCTTTAATGTACAATTGAAGCGCTACCAGAACCTGATCGTTTCGGGAGCGAGCAGTATGAATTTTTTTACCTAAATCTCCCAATTTTTGGGTAAGTAAGTACTCGATTTTGGAATGCATATCTTCGAATTCCTTTTCAATTACAAAGTCTCCTTTTTGGGTAGACTTTAATATACGATCCAGAGCATTTGTTAAATCCTTTACCTCTTTTGATGTTAATAATCCAATCTCACCGAGCATTTTAGCGTGTGCTTTGGAAGCGATACAATCATAAGGAGCTAATGCCAAATCATAAGTACGGTCGTTGCCTACGGTAAAATGGTCAATTTTTTCATTGGTCGAAGTGTCTTTTTGCCACAGTTTCATAAGCTTATAGAATTTGATTTAACAAGTTGATATAAAAAGTTATGCCTTCATCAATCTCTTTAACAAAAATAAACTCATCTGCAGAATGTGACCGAGTAGAGTCACCAGGACCTAATTTTAACGAAGGACAATCCAATCCGGCTTGATCAGAAAGGGTAGGGGAGCCATAAGTTTTTTTACCCAGTGCGATGCCAGCTTTCACTAGTGGGTGGTTAGGATCTATAGAAGAACTTTTGAGTCTTAACGAACGAGCTTTGACTTCACAATCCAGACTTGATTGGATAATTTGCTCTATCTCTTTATTGGAGTAGCATTCATTAACTCTAACGTCAAGTACCATATTCACTTCTGATGGAACGACATTATGTTGAGTACCGGCGTTTAGCTGAGTTAAAGTAGCTTTTACAGGACCGAGTAGGGGGGAAACCTTTTCGAACTTAAGTTCATCAATAGCTTTCAGGAGTTTAGGGAGTTTCATCAAGGGGTTATCCTTGTTTGGATGCGCGGCGTGACTTGCAGTTCCTTTTAAGCTTAAATCAAAAACAACTAACCCTTTTTCTGCTATTGCCAAATCCATCAAGGTAGGTTCTCCAACTATGGCAACATCAATTTGAGGAAGATCGGGAATGAGGTGTCGTAAGCTTTTCTCTCCTGCACTCTCTTCTTCTGCAGAAGCAACCATCAAAAGGTTGTAGTCGAGATTTTCTTGATGGTAAAAATGGGTAAAACATGCAATCAAAGAAACCAGTGCACCTCCGGCGTCATTGCTTCCCAATCCATAAAGCTTTCCGTCCTTAATATCTGGACTATAAGGATTTCGAGTGTAGCCTTGGTTGGGACGAACTGTATCGTGATGTGAGTTTAAAAGAAGGGTGGGTTTTTGATGATCAAAGTACTTATTCGTAGCCCATATATTGTTGTCCTTTCTTTGAAAAGGAATGTCGTAAGATGAAAACCACTCTTCAATTCTGGCCGCTGTAGGATCTTCTGCTCCTGAAAAAGATTCAAGTCGAATCAAATCTTGTAATAAAGCTATGGCATTTTGTGTCAGCATCAGTTTATAATTTGAGTAAAGTTTACGGTTTCTGTAATCATTTTTGGATTTCCAATTCTAACCTGTTTTACTCCTGATTTGAGCGCTGTAAAACAGTTTTCAAGCTTGGGAAGCATCCCCGTATGGAGTACTCCTTCTGATTTTAATTTAAGATAGTTTAATTCATCCAATGTTTGAATTATAGAACTTTCATCCTCTAGGTCTAAAAGCACTCCATTTTTTTCAAAGCAATAGTTTAGGCTTACATCAAAATGATCTGAAAGTCCACTAGCTATGGTAGCTGCTATAGTATCCGCATTGGTATTGAGCAATTGCCCTTTACCATCATGTGACAAGGCACAGCATACAGGACTAATCCTCGAATCCAATATCATTTTATAAAAAGATTGATTCACCTCAGTAAGGTCACCCACAAAGCCAAAATCTACAGGTTGACTAGGTCTTTTTTCTGCCAAAATACTGTTGCCATCAGCCCCTGTAAGCCCGAGACTATTGCATCCTAAAGCTTGGAGTTGAGCCACAATATTTTTATTGAGTTTGCCAGCATACAGCATGGTTATGAGTTCTAGATTTTCAGCGTCAGTAACTCTTCTGCCATCTATTAACTGAACATTGATCCCTAGTTTTTTTGCCATTTGAGTAGCTTCTTTGCCTCCACCGTGAACGAGAATTTTTGGTCCGCTTAAAGCAGCAAAATCTGCTAGAAAATCAGCAAGTGCTTCGCGATTCTCTATCACATTTCCCCCAATTTTAACAAGTTTAAGCTCAGTCATTTTCCAAAAGTTGTTTCAAAACCCATTGGGCAGCATAGGTTCGATTATTTGCTTGCTCTACGACAAGTGAATTCTGATGATCTAGGACATCATCAGTAACTACAACATTTCTTCTGATGGGCAAACAATGCATAAATTTTGCATTATTAGTTAATTTCATTTTTTTGGCAGTCAACATCCATTGCGCATCTGCTTTTAAAATTTTTCCATAGTCACTGTAAGAACACCAATTTTTAGCATAGACAAAATCAGCATCTTTTATCGCTTCTTCTTGATCGTAAATTATGGGGGTGGTTTTAGTTATTTCAGGATTGAGTTCATATCCTTCTGGTTGAGCGATTACAAAATCAGCATCTAATTGTTGTACCATTCGGCTGAAAGAATTTCCTACAGCATGGGGGAGTGCCTTAGGGTGAGGAGCCCACGTCAATACTATTTTAGGACGCTTAATAAGTCTATGCTCGTTGATCGTTACTGCGTCAGCTAATGCTTGCAAGGGGTGCGCTGTCGCACTTTCCATATTAATTACTGGAATACTGGCGTAGCGCGAGAAATTATGAAGCACCTGTTCCTCCTCATCTTTATGTTTATCACTTAGTGAGGCAAATGCACGAATAGCTACCATATCACAATACTGAGATACAACAGCAGCAGCCTCTTTGATATGTTCAGAGCGCAGCCCACTCATTTTAGTTCCATCTTCAAATTCCAATGCCCATGCTTCATTTGAAAAATTCATCACCATGGTTTTAAGACCCAAGTGCTGGGCTGCTTTTTGAGTACTTAAACGCGTTCTTAAACTGGGATTAAAAAATAGCATTCCCAGAGTTTTTTGTCGCCCTAAATACTCATTTGAATAAGGTTCTTTTTTTAACGCAATAACCTGGTCTACTGCCTGATTTAAATTTGGTATATCTTCTAAAGTCAAATAATTCTTCATCGATTCAGTTTAGTTGTTCT
>JAYPMN010000062.1:0-8110 GCA_038129925.1 Flavobacteriaceae bacterium | reverse complement strand
TAATTCAGTATTGAATTTTCGGATAAGCCCCGTTCAATTTTAAGATACATTTGATAATCTGAGAGCGCTTCGACCCAATTCACTTTGGTACTTTTAGGGGATTAAACTGAATTTCTATACTTTTACTAAAATAATAAAAATGAAGATCAGTATTATTAATGGGCCTAATTTAAATTTGCTAGGGACTAGAGAGCCAGGAGTATATGGTAATCAGACTTTTGAGGAATATTTTAATACGCTCAAAGATAAATTTTCTGAGATTCATTTTGATTATTTCCAATCCAATGTAGAGGGCGAATTAATTAACCAACTCCATGAAGTAGGTTTTTCAGCAGATGCGATACTTTTAAACGCAGGAGCATACACTCATACCTCTGTCGCCATAGGCGATGCTATAAAGGGTATTGATTCACCAGTTATTGAACTCCATATTTCCAATACATTCGCTAGGGAAGACTTTAGACACACCTCTTACATTACTCCAGTAGCTAAAGGGCTTATCATCGGCTTTGGATTAGATTCTTATCGCCTTGGAGTAGAAAAATCATTTTTAAACAGTTTAACCTTTCTAATTAACATCATTTAATCATTCATTTGAAAGGGTAATTTTTGTATTTTAGTTTAAAAAGAACCTAAGCTTATGAAACCAATTTTTACATTTTTAATAACTCTACTGCTCTGTTTGCCTAAACAAGCTTATGCGCAAAGAAAAAACAGAAAAAAAGCTGACGCTAAGCAAGCTGAAGTATCTTTAAATGCTTTTTCATTCAGAAATGTGGGTCCAGCCTTTTTATCTGGACGTATTGCAGACATTGCTGTTCACCCCAATAATGAAAGTGTTTGGTATGTTGCAGTAGGATCTGGAGGTGTTTGGAAAACCAAAAATGCCGGAACTACTTGGACTTCAATTTTTGATGATCAATCAACCTATTCTACGGGTTGTATTGCAATAGACCCTACCAATCCAGAGATCGTTTGGGTAGGAAGCGGTGAAAATGTCGGTGGTCGTCACGTTGCTTATGGTGATGGAGTTTATAGAAGTATGAATGGTGGAAAAACATGGGACAATATGGGCCTTAAAAACTCAGAGCATATTTCTGAAATCATTATTCATCCTGATAATTCCGATGTGGTTTGGGTTGCCTCCCAAGGTCCCCTTTGGAGTAAAGGTGGAGAGCGAGGTTTATACAAAACTACAAATGGTGGTAAATCGTGGAATAGAGTTTTAGGAAACGATGAGTGGACAGGAGTAACCGATATTATGGTAGACCCCAGAAACCCAAGAATAATATATGCTGCCACTTGGGATAGACACCGAACAGTTGCTGCCTTAATGGGTGGAGGACCAGGGACAGCCATTTATCGATCAGATGATGGTGGTGATAATTGGATAAAGCTTTCAAACGGTCTCCCAAAATCAAATATGGGTAAAATTGGAATTACAATTTCACCACAAAATCCAGACGTGGTATATGCTGCCATAGAATTAGATCGAACCAAGGGAGCAGTATACCGCTCTGAAGATCGAGGTGCATCATGGAAAAAAATGTCAAACACTGTTTCAGGCGGAACAGGACCGCATTACTATCAAGAACTTTATGCCAGTCCACATAAGTTTGACCGTCTATACCTCATGAATGTAAGAGTACTTACCTCTGAAGATGGCGGTAAAACTTTTGTTCAACTCAAAGAACAGGACAAACATTCAGATAATCATGCCATAGTATTTAAAAAGAACGACCCCAACTACATCATGCTAGGGACTGACGCCGGTATATATGAGAGTTTTGATTTAGCGGAAACCTGGCGTTATATCAAAAATTTACCCTTAACACAATTTTACAAGGTAGCAGTAAATAATGCAGAACCCTTTTATCATATTTTTGGAGGTACTCAGGATAACGGTTCGGCAGGGGGTCCTTCCGCCACTGACGAAAGACAAGGAATAGCCAATAAACATTGGTATAAAACGCTCTTTGCAGACGGCCATCAATCCGCTACAGATCCCGTTTATAACGAGATTATTTACGCTGAAACACAGCAAGGAGGCTTGCATAGAATTGATTTAACAACTGGTGAGCAAATATCAATTCAGCCACAAGCTGCTGAGGGGGAACCCCATGAACGTTTCAATTGGGATGCCCCTATTTTGGTAAGCCCTCACAATCCCTCACGATTGTATTTTGCTTCTTACAGAGTTTGGAAGTCAGAGTCTAGAGGAGACGACTGGGAAGCCATCTCTGGTGATTTAACACGTAACGAAGACCGAATCACTTTGCCAATAATGGGTCGTCAGCAGAGCTGGGACAATGCTTGGGATGTAGGAGCCATGTCAAATTACAATACCATTACCTCATTGGCAGAATCTCCTGTACAAGAAGGTTTGCTGTATGCTGGTACTGACGATGGTTTTATCCAAGTAACAGAAAACGGCGGGAACACTTGGAAGCAAATAGCAGTCACTGCGCTTGGACTACCTGAGCGTTCTTTTGTCAATGATATCAAAGCAGATTTATTTGATGCCAATACGGTCTACGTAGCATTAGATAATCATAAAGAAGGGGATTACAGACCTTACCTATATAAAAGTACGGATAAGGGAATGACTTGGAAATCAATCAGTTCAAACATTCCGGACCGCACTCTAGTATGGCGTATGGTCCAAGATCCGGTTAATGTAAATCTTCTTTTTGTAGCAACTGAATATGGAATTTACACTTCCTTAAATGGTGGAACTTCGTGGCAAAAACTTCCAGGGACTCCCACCATATCGTTTAGAGATCTTACTATTCAAGAACGAGAAAATGATTTGGTCGCTGCCTCATTTGGTCGTGGATTTTTTGTTTTAGATGATTACAGTGCATTGAGAGAATTTACTCCTGATAATTTGAATAAAGAAGGTAAACTCTTTCAACCAAGACCTGCAAAATGGTTTGTACAGAGAAGCAATGTAGGGAATACGGGCGCAGATTACTACTTTGCAAAAAACCCTGAATACGGTGCAGTATTTACCTATCACCTTTCTAAAGAATACAAAACGCAGAAGTCACAGCGTCAAAAACGTGAAAAAGAGCTAAATAAGGCAGGTAAAAATGTTCCATTCCCAGGTTGGGATGCGCTAGATGCTGAAAAGCAAGAAATGTCTGCTCAAGTGATTTTGACCATCGAAGATCAGCAAGGAAATGTAATTAATAAAGTCAAGCAAAAAGCCTCTAAGGGTAGTCATAAAATCGCATGGAATTTAGAGCATTTTAATCCATTTGCAATTTCAATGAATGGCCGATCAAGAAGAGTCGGTGGAGCTTTAGCGACCCCTGGTACTTATCAAGCTACTCTATATCTAGAAAAAGACGGTACAGTAACTAAACTTGATGGTCCGATTCGCTTTGAAGTAAAACCCATAAGAGAGGGGGTTCTTAAAGGAGCTAGCTATTCAGAATACAACGCTTTCCGTACTGATTTGACCTCATTTATTCAGAAGATCAGTGAAGTTCAAGATGAATTTGGACAAAGCAAGAAAAAGCTTAAGGCGTTAAGTACTTCGGTTGACCGTTCTAAGCTCACTCCAGGTTCTTTAGAACCCAAACTCGCCAACTTAAAAGCTGCTATAGCTGCAGTCGATACAATGATTGAAGGAAGCCCTTCTAGAGAAGAGATAGGAGAGCGTAATCCTTCTGGAGTTCAAAGGTATTTATACAATGCCTTCGATGGGATGGATCATTCTTATGGACCAACGGCCTTACACAAGAAAAGTCTTGAAATTGCGAAAAGTATGCTTGTAAAAGTGGAAACCGCAGTAGATAAAATAGTCAATTCTATGATCCCCGAAATAGAAGAAGCTTTAAAAGCGGCTGATGCTCCTTATATAGCAAATTAGCCTTCAGCGCACTATCTTAAAAAGACCGCTCAATGCGGTCTTTTTTGTTTTATATTGGAGGCAAGGTGGGGGATAACTCAAAACATTCCAAATGGAAGAAAGGTATCGCAGCCAAAAGATGATCAAAGATGTCTGAAGAAATACCTTCGTAGTTGGTCCAAACCTTGTCTTTGCTGAAAGCGTAAATTTCTAAAGGGACCCCTTGTGCAGTTGGAGCTAACTGTCGACACATTACCGTCATGTTTTGGTTAATTTGATCGTGTGTCTGTAGGTAGGCTTGAGTATAGAATCTAAAAAGTCCTAAGTTGGTAAAGTTTCTTCCATTGATCAGTAGACTTTTATCTGTTTTTTGTGCAGTATTGGAGGCTTCAATTTCTTTCTGACGTTCCTCAACTAAGCGAGCTATAAGATCAATTTTCTTCAACTCTGAAATTTCGTCAGGCTTCAAAAAACGAATACTAGTAGATTTTATCAATAAAGATTTTTTAATCCTTCTACCTGAAGATTCGCTCATCCCTCTCCAGTTGATAAAAGAATCAGAGATTAACTTATAGGTAGGGATGGAGGTAATGGTTTTGTCAAAATTTTGAACCTGTACAGTAGAAAGACTGATTGAAATAACATCGCCGTCTGCATTACTGTTTGGCATACTGATCCAGTCTCCAATTCGTACGGTGTCGTTTACCGTAATCTGAACACTGGCGACAAAACCGAGTATGGTGTCTTTAAAAATAAACAACAGAACCGCCGAAAGTGCACCAAGTGTGGTTAAAAAAGACCCAATATCCTTACCTGTAAGTACCGATAGAATTAAAATCCCCCCTACAAACAATAAAAAAATCATGAATACCTGTAGGTAACTGTCTAAAGGTTTGTCTTTAAATGATGCTATTGTTTTGAGATAGTCATTTACTGATTTTAATACTGCTCGAATTAAGGTAATGATCAATACAATAAGCAATGCCTCAGTAATATTTTGCACAAAAGCTGCAAAGTCTTGACTGATGTCTGTAAAAAGAGAAGGTATAGTCTCATAGTAAAGGAAGAGTACTGGTAGGTAGGAAAGGACCTTTGGGACTTTGTTCTGAATAAGAATATCGTCAAATTTAGACGCTGTACTCCTCGCAAACCTGATAAAAAAACCAGCAATGACTTTTCTTGTAACCCAGAAAATAATACGCCCTATTACTAGAAATAAAATTAACAATAAAGTCAATGCAAAACCGCTGGACCAAAATTCAGAAAGGCCTCTATCGCTGAATAATTCTGCCACAATGGATTTAAGGTCTAAAATATTCATGGGTTTAATTTTGAGGTAAAATTACATTTAACTTTTCACTTTACTGTATTTGATTTCCAATTTTGGTAATGGCATTAGCCAGTTCTACAAATTCTTGCTGTTTGGTATCTGGATTCATAAGTACTGTTCTTAAAAAACGTTTTCCTTGAAATACACATGAAGTAATATAGAAAGTACCGCTATTGATCAATTCATAACGCAAGGCGAGTTGATTTTGATCACTTAGCTGATCAGGGCGAAATTGAAAACATAAGATGTTGGATTCAGGAGGATAGGGACAATAAAAGTCTTCTAAACTATTGAGGTAGTTGTAAAGATCACGTGCCTGCTGAAAACTGTACTCTATAAATGCTGTCATCGCGTCTTCTCCTTGAAGTGCAAAGCTCCAAAACAGCTTGGTACCTAAAGCCGATTTTGTACATTCAACAGTAAAGGGCATCGAGTCAATTCCGATTACTTCATTTTCATGAAAAACATAGCTTCCTTTTTGACGAAAGTTATTCCATTGGTGCTCCTGATTTTTAAAAAGAACAGCGGTGCAAAGTGCGGGTACTTGAAGCATTTTATGTGCATCCCAGATAAGGCTATCAGCTCTTTCTATACCACTAACTTTACTTTTTTCTGTTTTAGAGATAAGTGCAACTGCTCCATGGGCTCCATCGACATGAAACCACAATTTGTGCTTTTCACAGAAATCAGCCATCTCATCTAAAGGGTCAAATAGTCCTGAGGAAGTAGCGCAAGCATTAGCTACAACAGCCATGACACGTTTGTTTTCTTTCTTTACGTGTTTAAAAACGGGTTCTAAATGCTCGGTTAGAATCACTTCATTAGCGTCTACAGGCACTGGCACAAACGCATTTTTACCCATCCCCATGATGGACAAGGCACGTGCTATTGAATAATGTGCTGTTGCAGGACCAATCACTACAAGGTCGCTAGGATTACCTTCGGTCCATGCCTCAGGCGCTATGGCAGCTCGGGCAGCAGACAAGGCTGTTAAATTGGCCACAGATCCACCATGTGTAAGTACACCACTTCCATTGTTGGGTAGTGTGCTAAAATCGCATAGATGATCTCCTTTAAACCACTTCAGTTTGGAAAGCATCCAATTGATCATAAAGCCTTCAAGTGTTGCTCCTGCTGGACCCATTTCATAGAGTGAGCTTGGGTTGTTAATCGTTCCGTGAATCCAATCGGGTATACCCGAGAGGTCTTGGGGAACCGCTACCTGATGACCCATATACCTCGGATTACTCAAATGATTGGTATGGTCTAAATAAGTTTTAACAAAGTCTTCCAAACTTTTGACATTCTGAAAGCCATTTTTAAAAATAGTATTCAGTTGAAGTTGTTTTGCGATATGTTCAGGGGTTTGCTGATCAAGTACAACTTCTTTTCCATTTTTACTTTGCTTGAGATAGTCGTTCAGTAATGCTGCTATCCGTTCTTTGGTTACTAGGAAAGGCAGATTGGCTGTTTTTTTTGATGTAATAGTTTGGATTGCTTCAGGCATGAATATTAGTCTTGATCGTATTTTGGGTCAAATTTAAAGAAAAAACTTGCCCAGATCACTTTTGAAAGCGCATTGATATAGGGCATGAGTAGGATCAAACCAACAGTGATGATGATAAAGTTTTGTATCATGCCTTTTGCAAGACCGAGTAAAAATAGTATTAGGTAGATCGCAATGCTGATTCCAACTCCTAAACCATAGGAAACATACATTGAACCATAAAAAAAACTTGGCTCAATTTTAAAGTTGAGTTTACAGTGGGGGCAAGAGTCATTGGCCTTGTTGAAGTGCGAAAGTCGATATGGATTCCCTACAAGAAGGTTTCCTTTTCTACACTGAGGGCACTTTAATTTTAGAATTGAGAGTAGCTTTGAGCGCATTATAACTTTTGCTAAAATTAATGCATTTTAACTTGAGCACCTAAGAAAAAAGGGAAGTCAAATGCGAAATGCTATTGTGACCAGGAGGTAGGCTTTCTGTCCCAACGATGGGTTTTAAGTTTAGCATAAAGTTCAGTATTCATGGTTTTACCATCACTGCAATTGATGTTTGCTATTACATTTTTTTGTTTCCGCATGCCGGGAATGATTGTGCCTACAGATTTATTTTCTAAAATAAACCTTAGAGCCACAGCGGCCATGTCAGTATCTTTTGGAATTAGGGGTCTGAGTAGGTCCGCTTTGTCTGCACTGGCATTAAGATTTTCAGGAACAAAATAGCTCCCCCTCCAATCTCCTTCAGGGAAAGTGGTCTCTCGGGTAATGTTACCCGTAAGTGTACCTTCATCAAATGGAACACGGGCTATTACAGCTATGTCGTTAGCATCACAATAGGGGAACAAACGATCTTCGGGAGCTTGATCAAAAATATTGTAGATCACTTGAACAGCGTCGATAAGACCAGTTTCTAGAGCGACGATTCCATTTTCGGGCTCCCAGCGATTCATGCTGATTCCCATAGCTGCGATTTTACCTTCTTTTTTTAAGTCTTCTACTGTACGCTGCCATTCTTCCTGATGCGTCCATCTGTCATCCCAGGTATGAAATTGCATCAAGTCTATCTGTTCCCGTCCAATGTTTTTTAGTGTTTTTTCGGTATATGCTCTGATATGAGCAGCTGGATAGGATTCGGCAAAAGTATAGTGCGGTTTTGCTGGACACTTAAAGTTTTTGGGTGGGAGTTTACTCGCAGTGTAGAGTTTTTTATCTGGATGGTTTTGTAGTAATTTCCCTAAGAGGCGTTCACTATGTCCCTCTCCATAGCCCCATGCAGTATCAAAGAAATTCACCCCTTTTTCTACCGCTAAATTTAGGGATTCCATGGATTGTATATCATCAGACTCTTTCCAACCTCCCATTCCCCACATACCATAACCTATTTCACTGAGTTGCCAATTTGTTCTTCCAAATCTTCTGTA
>JAYPMN010000061.1:0-8121 GCA_038129925.1 Flavobacteriaceae bacterium | reverse complement strand
TAGCCCTTGTAATGGGCTGTTATTTTATTGGACCATTGGCATGGAGTCAAAACTCTTGGGAAAAAGTTGAAACTTTAAAATTGACTCAATTTCCAGAGCCTCTGGCAAAGGAGCAATTTTATAGATTCTTACCTGGTTTAAAAGACAAAAATCTATCATCCTTGAAAGTATTGCCTATGGACCGTATTCTTTTGCCAAATGAAAAAGGGGAGGAGGAGCTATTTTTATTAAAGCCAGCTCCAGTTATGTCTCCAAAACTTTTATCCACGCATCCCAATATAAAAACGTATAGGGGGTTTAGTGAAAAAAGACCAGACGTAAAGGTTAGATTAAGTGCTCATCCCACAGGGTTCAACGCTTGGATTCAACTGCCAAACCAAGGTGATTTATTCATTCAACCCAAAAAAAATAGCAGTGGTATTCATTTTGTCTATCAAAAAACAAAAAACGACAGATTTCAAGATTTTGTATGTAAAACTGAACAGCGTATTGACTCAAAGCGAAAAACAAGAAAGAGCTCTAATAAAAGCATGAAAGTCAATAATGAAATTCGCATTTTTAGAATAGCTATTGCAGCTACTGCAGAATACACTACCTATTGGGGAGACGACGATCCGAGTAATGGAACCAATGTTGAGGATGCTTATGCCGCTTTGGTAAGTACACTAAATCGAATCAATCAAATTTTTGAGGATGAACTATCGGTCCGTTTAGAGTTGGTTTCAGACGAATCATTGGTATACTTAAATTCAGAAACAGATCCTTTTACGGGGGATTTTTCAACTGAATTACAATCCACTATTGATGAAGTATTAGGGGATGATGCATACGATGTGGGTCATTTATTTGATTTTGGTGAGCCGAATGGAGATGCAGGCTGTATTGGTTGTGTTTGTCAATCTGGAACAAAAGCTCAAGGATTTAGCGCACACCCTTTTGTCGATATTTATGGAGGTGAATATCGCAATGATTATTTTGATTTAGATTATGCTGCACACGAAATAGGGCATCAGTTTGGTGCGTATCATACTTTTTCATACTACACGGAGGGGAAAGGTGTGAATGCTGAACCTGGTAGTGGATCCACTATAATGGCATATGCTGGAATTACTGGTTCAGATGATGTCCAATTACACGGTGATCCTTATTTTCATTATTACAGCATTCAAAATATTAGAACTACTGTTGAAACTTTCGAATGTGCTACTGTCGAACCTTTGTCAACCGAATCTTTTGCAGTTAATGCTGGACCTGATTACTTCATCCCAATTGGCACGGCTTATGAATTGTCAATTCCTGAAATCGCTGGTGAAGGGCTGACCTATTGTTGGGAGCAATTGGATGATGGAGAAATTACAGCTGATAATTTTGGCCCCTATAATAAGTCTGGAAGTGTTGCCCGATCTCTCCCACCAAAAACAGTGTCCTCTCGTTTTATTCCAAATATGAGGGATGTATTGTCGAATAACCTAATTCAACAAAATCCAACAGTTGGTGACAGTTGGGAAACTGTTTCTCTGGTTGGTAGAGATTTGAATTGGGGACTTACGGTTAGAAAAGATCAAGGAGATTATATGCAATTAGCTCAGGATAGAATGAAAATTACGGTTATTTCAACCTCAACCCCTTTTGCGATAAATTCCCAAGATCAGGATTCATTAGTCTGGAAAGGCGGATCCTTTCAAAAAATTGAATGGGATGTGGCTAAAACCAATACTGCACCATTCAATGTTGAACAGGTTGAAATACTCCTTTCACTTAACGGAGGAGCTGAGTTTGATCACGTTTTATCATCAAATGCTCCCAATACTGGGGAAGCATCAATCTATGTGCCAAATACTATAAATACAGATCAAGCGCGACTTAAAGTCAAAGCAAAAGACGGAATCTTTTTTGCGGTCAATAAAGTAAATTTCACCATAGCATCTCGTGATGTAATTCTCAAATTTGATAGTTATTCCTTTGAGAATTGTGACGATGATAGTATACAACTCGATTTTGAAATTGAACGAAAAGAGAATTTCACCTTACCTTTTTCAGTTGAAATCACCAATTTACCCAGCACAATAGCGGCTACTTTCTCAAAAGTGAGTTATCTCTCAAATGATACTAATGGTTCAATTACATTAAGCGGATTAAATAATCTTGATGCGGCAGACTACGAGCTTGTCATTGTTGCTCAATACGGAACAGCCTCTGAAATTTTTTCTCTACAATTGAATCAAAGAGAATCTTCTTTTGAGATTCCAGGCCTACTGTCACCTCCTGATGACTCCGAAAAAGAAAGTCTCACGCCTGAACTTTCATGGGTGAATAATACCAATTCAAATCAAACTAAAGTCCAAGTAGCTCTTGATGATTCATTTCGTAATATAGTCTTTGATACCGTTGTTAGTCGTAATACCCTTTTACTATCAAAGCTAAATTCAAATACTAACTATTTTTGGCGAATCCAGGAGTCAAACAATTGCGGAATATCATCTTTCTCAGAGCCATTTACCTTTTCAACAACGGTAATCTCCTGTTTGGAAGTTACTTCTTCTGCTATTCCTAAAAATATTCAAGATGCTGAAGATAATACAACCAGAGGAATCACGAGAGCATCTATAAATGTCAATTACGATATGATAATCCAAGATTTGGATATTTACCTTGATATTGAACATACTTATTTGGAAGACTTAACACTTTATTTAGAATCACCTGAGGGGACTCGATACCTCCTTGCCCGCCAATTGGGTCAGGATGAAAATGATTATTCAGAAACAATTTTTGATGAGGAGGCAGCTATTTCGATTGATCAAGGGACTCCACCTTATACGGGGAGGTTTTCTCCCAAAGAAAGTATAGCTGATCTTTATGGAACATCAGCTTTTGGAAGCTGGAACTTAATTATTGAAGATAATTATGTGGAGGATACTGGCCGTTTGTTAGATTTTACTCTTGCTTTTTGTCTTGAAGGAACTCCACAGCCCAATAGTGACGGCGATAGTATAAATGACGATGAGGACAATTGTCCTAAAATTACAAACGAAGATCAGTCAGATATAGATGATAATGGAATTGGGGATGTGTGTGATTTCTTCTCTACTCAAAATATTAGCATATCAAAAAAAGACAGTAGTTGTCCGAATAAGTCAAATGGAACTATCTCTTTCAGTGCCTTGGCTGACTATCAGTATAGGGCTGAGATTTCCGGAGACAACGGATACTCAAAAACGCTTACGTTTACTATTCAAGGAAATGGAGTCTCAAATTTAGCGGAAGGAGTCTATACTGTATGTATAACCTCAGCATCATTTCCAGAATTTGAATACTGTTTTGAAACCCAAATCAATGCTCCTGAACCACTTGAAGTGATTAGTTCAATTAATGCATTGAATACAGAATTGAATTTGTCACTTTCTGGAAGCGAGCGTTATTTTATTTCTTTTAATGATCAAGATTTTGAAGTTGTATCTCAAGATAAAATTACACTTCCCTTAAACCAAAAACTGAATAGAATTGAGGTAAAAACATCCAAGAGTTGCCAAGGTATTTATCAAGAGTGGATCAATACTAGTGAGGTTGCCTCGGTTTTTCCTAACCCGATTATAGAAAATACAAACTTGATTTTACCTGACAATACCAAAGTCGATCTTTTACTTTTATCAGGCGCAGGAACCATTATGTGGCAAAGTAATGCAGTCCAATCATCTGGCGAAGCTATTCAAATCCCTATGGGTGCATTGACTCCAGGACTTTATTTACTTCAAATAATTTACCCCGAACGTACAGAAACTTTAAAATTATTGAAACGATGAGGTTGGGCATTTACTTTTTAAGTCTTGTTCTTTTTTGGAGTTGTGGACCCGAACCCATACCTGAACCTCAAGCTACAATTCTTATAGCTCCAGCAGATTTAAATGAGTGTATTACAGCTACGGTTTTAAGCGAAACTGAACGTCAAGTAAAGTTTCAATGGACACTTGCGCTAAATACTGATAGTTATGAGTTGGTGGTTGTCAACACCCTGACAAATGCTAGATATGGAAAGACGTCCTCCATGTTGACAGAGTCAATTGTGTTACCTAGTGGTGCGCCTTACCGATGGTATGTAAATTCAAAATCTTTACTTTCTACGGCTGTGGCTAAAAGTAGTGTTCGACAATTTTACTTAGAAGGGAGCCAGGATGAAAGTTACCTCCCTTTTCCAGCGGTTTTACTTCAGCCTGTAAATCAATCAACAGTTGATCTCGAAGGTTCAGGAGATTTTTCATTTGATTGGGAAGGTTACGATTTGGATGAAGATATTGAGAGTTATGCTATTTATTTAGGAAAAACAGAGGATAATTTGAATTTAGTTCAAGAAGGTTTAACAGTTTCTCAGCTGAGTTTAAGTTTGGATACTGGGCAGCGTTATTTTTGGCAAATTATCACCCTTGATTCTGAAGGGAATACATCCAAATCAGAGGTGTATAGTTTTCAAACTGCGGACTGATATTACTTTCCGTTAAACAGATTCATGGTGTTTTGAAGACCTTGGAGTCCAAAGCTTTCAACAGCCTCACTAGACTGCTTAAGCCGTTCTGGGAGTAGAGTATCTTCTTGTTGAGTCCATTGATCTAAAACAAATTTTACTTGATCAAAAGGTTTTGTTTCTGCTCCTATGCCAAATCGAAGACGAGCGTAATTGGGAGTGTTCAATTCAGCTTCAATATCTCTAAGACCATTGTGTCCTGCTGGACTTCCTTTTGATTTTATTCGGATGGTCCCAAAAGGAAGATGCAGTTCATCCGTCAATATAAGAATGTTTTGAAGGGCAATTTTTTCTTTTAATGCCCAATATTTTACAGCTTTCCCACTCCGATTCATAAAAGTGCTGGGTTTGATCAAAATAAATTGTCTTCCTTTCTTTTTAAATGAAGTGTAAGAAGCTAATTTTTTAATTTCCCATTTACACTCATAGTTTTCTGCGAGAAGATCAAGTATTCGAAAACCTACATTGTGTCTGGTGTTTACATATTCTGATCCGATATTTCCCAATCCTACAATTAAGAATTTATGCATGGCTAAAGTTCGATCTTTTTTAAAAAAGCGTTTAAATGAAAACATTTACTAATATAAAAAAAGCATGTGATACCTCACATGCTTTTCTACCCTTGGAAAGGATGGATTAATTTTCAGCTGCTGCTTCTGGAGTTTCTCCTTCTTCTTTGCTTTCAGCTCCTTCCTCAGCTCCTTCATTAGCCTCATCCAGCTCATCAATTTCTAATTGCATTGATGCTCTTGAGGTACGAACTTGACATACAACTGTATTGTCTGGGTGAAGAATAGTGAAATCTTCGGTTTTGAGTTGAGCGGTGTAAAGTTTATTACCTAATTCAAGCTCAGAAACATCTGCTATGATAAAATCAGGTAAATTTTTGGGTAATGCCTTAATACGCAATTTACGTTTATTAAGAATTAAAACCCCTCCACCAATCAAAACCCCAGGTGCTGCACCTTCGATTTGAACAGGGATATTCATGGAAATTTCTTTATCGTCAAATAGACGGTAAAAGTCAACATGAAGAATTTTGTCTGTGAGTGGGTGAAATTGAATGTCCTGAAGAATGGCGTTTACTTTGTCACCTCCATCGAGTTCAATGGTCACTGTGTGAGCATTGGGTGTGTACACTAGTTTACTGAAACCCAGTTCCGGTGCAGCAAAGTGAAGAGGTTCTCCTCCACCATACAATACACAGGGAACTTGTCCAGCATTACGTAAGGCCTTAGTAGCTACTTTGCCTACGCTTTCTCTTTTAGATCCTTTAATTGTAATCGATTTCATTAAATTGTTTTTACATAATAAATTTTGAACTTATTGACTCGTTGTAATGCACATTACGCATTACCTCAGCGAATAATGGGGCGCAAGATAATACTTTTACTTTAGGGTGACTAACTTTTGGTGGAATAGAATCCGTCACGATCAGTTCTTCGAGTTGTGACTGTTCAATTTTTTCGTAAGCATCGCCGGAAAGTAAGGCGTGAGTACATATTGCGCGTACAGAAAGTGCACCTCTCTCTTTCATTAAATCAGCAGCTTTGGTAAGCGTTCCAGCAGTATCGACCATATCATCAACCAAGATTACATTTTTACCTTTAACATTACCGATGAGTTCCATATGAGAAATTACATTTGCTTTTTCTCGCTGTTTATAGCAGATTACAACATCACTACTGAGAAACTTAGAATAGGCATAGGCACGTTTAGAACCTCCCATATCTGGTGAAGCAATTGTTAAATCAGATAAATTTAAAGCATCGATATAAGGTAAAAAGATGGTGGAAGCAAACAGGTGATCAACAGGTTTTTCAAAAAACCCTTGAATTTGATCGGCGTGTAAATCCATGGTGATGATTCTCGTAGCACCAGCAGATTCCAAGAGCTTTGCGATTAATTTTGCTCCAATAGGAACACGAGGTTTGTCTTTTCTGTCTTGCCTAGCCCAACCAAAGTAAGGCATAACGGCAGTTATATGCCTAGCAGAAGCACGTTTTGCAGCATCTAGCATTAATAGCATTTCCATTAAGTTTTCAGAAGATGGGTGGGTAGACCCAATAATAAATATCCGAGCACCCCTTACAGACTCTTCGAAGGAGGGTTGAAATTCACCATCACTATAGCGTGAAAAGTTTACCTTTCCTACCTCAATTCCAAAATGATCTGCGATTGCTTTACCTAATGCTGGACTTTGTGTACAAGCGAAAATTTTTGCGGATGTTTCCATAGAGAATAGTTCTTAACAAATGTAAAAATAAATTAACGCTAATCCTTATCGAAAAAAATTTAAATACTGGGCTTAATTATTTTGTTATTTTTGTGTCCTAGTTTAAAATATCACCTGCCTCGGTGGCGGAACTGGTAGACGCGCTGGATTCAAAATCCAGTTCTTTCGGGAGTGTGGGTTCGATTCCCACCCGAGGTACTTAAAGAATCCGTAACTCATTGTTTGACATAAAGTTGCGGATTTTTTTATAAAGGCTACTTTTCCTAAAAGATTTATATATCAGATTACTTTGAGTACAAAATTAAAATGGATGTGATAGAGTTTAATTCGAGCATCGACTTCAGATTTCTTATCAATTAAAACAGTAAATGACGAATTTGTAATTTTTTGAAGCTTTATATTCAATTTATCAATCGTTTCTAATTTTCTTTTATAATTACTGGCTCGGCTTAAGCTCCTATCGAAAATCAATTCATCTATAAACTTTGATTCCACCATTTTTTTATCGACCAACAATTCTAAAATAGTTCTTTCAAGCAGTGTTATTTCTATTTTGTTGTATTTAAATTTAAGCGTTGTTTTTTGGAGCCTTATCGTCCTACTTTGCTGCCATTTAAGAAATACAAAAATTGCAATCAAGAGGGCAAATAGTATTGAGATTATAATATAGAAGGGGGTTGAATCTTTTATCAATAAAGTCTCTTTTTCATTTGTTTCGTAGAGAAATAAGTCCAGCGGAAATACATGTAAAAAAACACGATTATTTTGATCTGAAAAAAAGACCAGTTTATCGGAGTAAGCATAGATTTGATATTTATTAGAAATCTTTGTGTTTAGGCTGTTATTGAAAAATTTCTTGACGGTAAAGTCTTCAAAATTAATTTCTAAAATAGACCGATCTTTTGTGAGTAGTAAAAATTTATCCAAGTCATTTTGTATAATACTGGCTCCCTGAAATGAAAATTTAGTTTCACCTATCGTTTTAAAACTAGATTCTGAAAAGTCAAACTGATCAATGGTATTGTCTTTTAGGTCAATTTGAGGACTTGTTTTAGATAAATAATGCCCGCCAATAAAATAGGCTTTATTTTGATAAGTAAGGGACAAATGATCGATTCTTCCTTTTCCTAAGTCTTGATAAAATTCCCACTGATTCGTATTTAGGTCATAATACAACAACTTATCAAAAACGGTCCAGTATCCATAACCCCCGTAGCGGAATATGGTGTCATTATGTGTAAAAAAACTGGAACCTATTAAATAATTATTGATAACTGATTGATCAATTCGTTCAATTTTGGATTCCTTGTCAAGGTAAACTTCTCCAGAGCCGTTTTTAAAGAAATAGGTCTTTTCATTTACTTTT